>JAITVC010000277.1 GCA_031286005.1 Bacteroidales bacterium | reverse complement strand
CTGCAAGGATGGAAATTCTTGTTGTAAATGCTGTGAACTGCGACCTTTCAGACGTTTCACCAAATTGCTCACACTCAATGACGGTGGATATTCGATGTGTAGATGAACATGATCCTTGCTTACCACGCCTTTCAATATCTTCACGTTTTCTGAATTGCAGGTTTGAATTAGTAAATCACGGCAACGCTTTTGGATGTCGCCAACCAAAACATGGTAACGATATTTCGTTATCCAAACCAAGTGAACGCTTAAATTTGTTACGCTATGTGAATTATGTCGATACCCTTCCATGGGTACAAAGATACAAAAAAATTATAGAAACTAAAAGTAGCTGCACTCAAAGTGCAGGGTTTTAACCATTAAATTGATAATAAAATTCGTATCTTTGCAAAAGGTTATCAAAATAGCAATGGAAAAAGTGAAAAATATTTGGTTTTCAAACGAACGAATTTTCGTTGAAGCAACTGATGGATTAGTTTTCAGTCAGCCGATGATGTTTTTCTCTCGTTTATCAAAAGCATCCGATGCGCAACGTCAAGAATGGACTCAATCTCCTTTTGGTTTACATTGGAATAAAATTGAAGAAGACATCAGTTTTGAAAGTTTTACTTGGGCTGACAATGATCCGAAATCTTTATATCATTTGCAAACATAAAATGAAATCATTACTCAAAATCGTATTAATTGCAACCTGTGTTGCAATTTCCATGCAAGTATCGGCTTTCACGCCCGAAATTAAAACCATAAAATTGTCGAACGGTGAGGAAATTGTTGCGCGACTGTGCCTTCCTGAAAAGGGACAAATCAACACGATTGTCGTTACCATTCACGGAACAGGTCCTCAAACTTATTTGACAAAAAGGGAAGGTTTCAATTATTATGATGTGCTGGCAGACGGATTTTGCGAAAAAGGTGTAGGATTTTTCACTTACAGCCGTCGTGGTGTTGAGGATGGCGAAACGGCACCGAACTTTGACAAAGTGGATAGCGCAAAACATACCAAATATCTGCCACATAATGAAGCAGACGATATAGAAACCATGGTTACATTTTTGAAAAAAGACAAACGTTTCAAAAACTGTAAAATTATTCTCTACGGAATCAGCGAAGGAACAATTATTGCTGCTATGGTAGCCGATCGGAAAAAGGTTGAAATAGACGCTATTTTTCTGCATGGCTATGCACACGAAAATATGTATGACATTATGAAATGGCAGTTAGTAAACGAGAAATCAATGAGTCAAGCCATGGATATTATTAATCAGGGATTTGACAAAAATGACGACAAAGTTGTGAATAAACAAGAATACGAATCTGAAGATCCTACGGCAGTAGCCTATAAAAAGAGTTTGTTTGGAAATGCAGTTTTTGATTCGATAGATCTTACAAAAGACAGCGTCTATGATGTTCAAGACATAAAGGAAGCTCGTAAAATGTACCATTCCTTCATCATGAATAGAATTGCCGAGAATGACGAGCGTTGGATTTGGAATAATTATTTCAGAGTAACGATGGGTTGGCTTAGAGAACATTATGCGCTTGAGCCCAATAAAACACGGCTTTTGAGAGTTGATATTCCGATATACATCTTTCACGGAACGGATGACGCGAATGTTCCGGTTGAAGGTGTTTATGACCTTGTAGAACGATTTAAAACGTGCAACAAATCAAACTTAAAAACGTTTGTATTCGACAAACACAGCCACGATTTGAATTTTGCAAATTGGCTCACCAAAAAAGAACATTCGGAAGGAACTCAAAAGATTTTTGATACTTCGGCAGAGATATAATGTTAAAAAAATTGCTTAAATAGAATAAAATTCGTATCTTTGCAACGGCGAAGCCCTCAACGAAGTTAAAAAGATATTGTATTCTTATTTATGAAAAAAATCAGTTTATTTATAGCATTATTAGTGGGATTAACCGCTATCGGTTATGCACAACGACCATCTGCAAAGGCGCAACGGTTCTACGATTCGGGACTAATGGATTATGATGCCGGAAAAATTCCTTCGGCAATCGCATTTTTCAAAAGTGCTGTTGCTGAAGATCCTAATTTTAACGAGGCTTGGCTACTTTTGGGCGAAACTTACGAACAATCAAACAAACCGGATAGTGCGATTTGGGCGTATCGGAAATTTGCTGATTTGAATCCGAGCATTCATCCGCGTGCGATTCATAATTTGGCGGCCTTGGAGTATTCGCAAGGGTTTTACAAAGAAGCCGAACAACATTTTTTGGAATATTTGAAATACCCCATTCGCAACGAAGACACCAAAATAAAAGCCAATAACAGTTTGCAAAAAGTACTAAATGCTACGAAATTAATGAAAAATCCCGTACCATTTAGTCCGATCAGTTTGGGCGATAGCATCAACACGATTTCCGACGAATACTTCCCTACTCTAACCGTTGACCAAAAAACGCTGATTTTCACCAAACGGCACAAAGAAATTTGGGGAGAGAAAAGTTCTATCTTAAAAATCGCGGAAGATTTTTTCATTAGTTCGTATAATGACAGCACCAAAACTTGGAACAAGGCTACGCTCATGCCCGAACCTGTGAACAGCCCTTACAACGAAGGTGCAC
>JAITVC010000225.1 GCA_031286005.1 Bacteroidales bacterium | reverse complement strand
ATCGGTATATTGCGATTTGATGGCACTTACATATAATAGCCAAAAAATCCATGTTCCGGGATTGGTTAAATTCAACACGAAACCTTTTACGAAAAATATGCTGCTTGGTGGTAACTGCTGTGGCATTTTGATTTTTGCTATTTGGGCTTCTTCCACTTCGGCTTCGACTTCTACATCAAAACCTTTGCCTCGATTGAGAAAGGTGTGAACACCGATGCCGACTAAAATTCCGCCGCCCACTAAGCCTACAATTTCTTTTACCATCGGCTTGTCGAAGAAAATAGCGGCTCCAAAAAACAACAGGATAGTTACCAAAAAGACATCGCTTAGAAAGATACCAAAGGCTAACTGCACAGCACTGCGCAATCCTCTGTTGATGCTGGTTTGCAACAACGAAAAAAACGCCGGCCCCAACATGAAGGCCAAACCCAGTCCTGAACTTATACCAAGGATGATGGTTTCTATCATCGTTTTGTTTTAAGATAATTGAGCCAATGTTCCATCTTTTCGCCACGCAACACACGCGGGAACTTGTTTTGTGCGCCTTCTTTGCCCATGTCGCGCATGTAGTCATAAAACACGGCCGTTGGCAATATCTCCACAGAAACATTACGGATGGCTTCTAAGCGTTCTACCCGGTAGTCATCGTTAACTTCGCCCAAATACTGGTCGATTTTCTTTGTGGCGGTTTCGACATCCAAAGGCTCGTCGCAAGCCAAAAACCAACGATGGGCAAACATGTTGCCGTGAGATTCGCCAATGACACAAAATTCGGGAATATTCACATTTTCCGTATCGCTTAATTTTTTTACGGCCACCGTCATGTTGTCCACCGAAAGGTGCTCGCCACAAATGCTGAGGAAGAATTTGGTTCGGCCGGTAATAACGATTTCGTTGTATTCTTTACTCACGAGTCTTACGGTATCTCCAATGAGATAGCGATATGCGCCTGCGCACGTTGTGATGAGAAGGGCGTATTCTTTTCCTTCTTCAATTTCGTCTATGGTAAAGGTTTGAGGATTGGGTTTGAGGTTGAAATTCTCATCGAAGTTATCGTTGTTGAACGGCACAAATTCAAAGAAGATGCCATTGTTCAACATCAATTCCATGCCCGGAGCGTTAGGACGACTTTGGTAGGCCAAGAAACCCTCCGAAGCCAAATAGGTTTCCATGAAAGTTACTTTTTGCCCGAACAGTTTGTCGAAACTTTTGCGATACGGCTCAATGGAAACACCGCCATGGCAAAAGATTCGCAAGTTCGGCCAAATATCGTGAATGGTTTTTAACTTATAGGTTTCGATGATTTTTTCCATCAAGATAACCATCCATGCCGGTACGCCAACAATGGCCATGATGTCCCAATTGGGGGCGTTTTTCACGATTTCGTCCAATTTGGCTTGCCAATCACGCTCTTTGGAAATGCGTTTGCCGGGTTTATAATAGTGTTGAAACCAAAAGGGGATATTTCCGCAAGTGATGCCCGAAAGGTCGCCCTCGTAATAAGTGCCGTTGTATTGCAACTGCGTGCTTCCGCCCAACATCAACATGCCTTTTTCAAACATTTCGCGCGGGAAATCGTATTTGGATAACGTGAAAATCTGACGGAAACTGGTCTTTTGGATTTGCTTGACCATGTCTTGCGTTACCGGAATGTACTTACTCGCTGCGCCGGATGTTCCCGAACTCAAAGCAAAGTACTTGATTTTTCCGGGCCAGCACACGTAAGGTTCGCCGGTTAGGGTGCGGTGCCACCACGCATTGTGCAAGCTATCGTAATCAAATGTCGGCACGGCCTTTTTGTAGACCGAAATCAAATCTTTTTCTTTCAAAAGGTCGTTAAATTTATACGCATCGCCAAAGTGCGTGGAGCTTGCTTTGGTTAGAAGTTGCCGTAAAACTTTTTCTTGTGTTTTTCGAGGATTTTTTACACGTCCGAGATCAATAGAGGTAATCTTTCCTCGCAAATCTATTGCGCCTTTAATAATAGAACCTAATACAGGAATTTTTTTCTGTTTTTTTGCCATCATTGATGTTTGTCATTTTAGAATTTATGGTGCAAAGATACAAAAAATTTAGCAATAGTGAAAAGTGATTAGCAAAAAGTGATTAGTTATTTCATTTTTCATTTATTATTCACTAATACTTTTGCCCTTTCAAATATTTTTTGTGTCTTTGCAACCGTTATCATATTTTATTAACAGGGTTTAGTTGTGCAACAGCCACTTAACTGCACCCCTACCTGCCGAAAAAAACAGCTAATGTGCGCTTCGACTCCGCTCAGCGACCTTACTCCGGTGGCTGAGCGGAGCCGAAGCCACGCCGCCCCTACCGAAAAAACAGCCCCGAAGCAGCGATTAATGCTTCGGAGCTGTTTTTTTATTCCCGCAAGGGGGTTTTTAATATCTCGGAGGCATTAATTAATGTCTCAAAGGTATTAATTAATACTTCGGAGGTAGTTTTTAATACCTCTTGGGTAGTTTTTTTGCGGGAAAAGGTATTTTTAAATACCCTCGAAGGGGTTTTAAATACCTTTTAGATGGTTTTTGGGACTTTGGAAGTGATTTTTAGCTGGTGCAGATTTGTTAAGGATTGTTAATTTTAGTTAAAGTTACAAAAAAAATTTAAATCACAAAATTTTCGTACAAATAAACCATTTTATAATAGTAAATGACAAAATGGCAAATATCTAACACTAATATACTAATCCTATTCGCTATTGATTAGCAATTTCTCCCGCCCGCCGAACGGCCGATGATATTTCGCCGTGGATGTTTTCTGCGCCAATATAGTCGAACAGGCCGTCGGCTTTGATAGCTTCCATCACTTTGTCGTTGATGCCCGAAAGGATAACCGTAATTTTGTCGGCTCTGCTCGTACTCACAAAGTTGCGAAGATTGCGCAGGCCGGTGCTATCCATAAATGGCACTCGCCTCATGCGGATGATGCGAACTTTGGGTTTCTTTTCCACATCGCGCGCCACTTCCTCGAACTTGTTGGCAATGCCGAAAAAGAACGGCCCGTTGATTTCAAACACATCTACGCTTTCGGGAATGATTAAATCTTCTTTGCTATGCCACTCGGCCTCGCCGTCTTCGGCTTGGATGCTGTCTTTGATTACGCTGATTTCCGTTGTTCGCGATACTCGCCGAACAAACAGGAACAGCGCCAACAGCAGTCCGACTTCAATCGCAATCGTTAAATCAAACAGGACGGTCAGCAGACATGTGGCGATTAATACTGCCGCTTCCGATTTGGAATTTCGTTTGATGATGTTTTTAAACGACCGCCATTCGCTCATTTGATACGATACCACCACCAAGATACCGGCCAAACAACTCATCGGGATGAGTTGTGCCCATTGCCATGCGAAAAGGAAAATAACCAGCAGCGTTAGGGCGTGCACGATACCCGCAATAGGCGTTCTACCGCCGTTTTTAATGTTGGTCATTGTTCGTGCAATCACGCCCGTAGCGGGTAATCCGCCAAAAAGCGGAACAATGAGATTTGAGATTCCCGTTGAAATGAGTTCGGTGTTCGAGCGGTGGTTGCCGCCAATCACACCATCGGAAACCAATGCCGACAGTAGCGATTCTATCGCCACCACCATAGCAATCGTGAATGCATAGGGCAGCAAGGCTTGAATCATGGAAAAACTCAGATTGGGCAGCTGCGGTGCGGGCAGGGCTGCTTTCGCGGAAGCGTAGTCTTGAATGGTTTCTACGGGAAGATTGAATATCGACACGATGACTGTGCCGAGAATAATCGCAATCAACGAGCCGGGAATAACCTTGTTGATTTTACTCCAAAAGAAGGTAATGAGCGTTGAGCCGAGAGCGACAATGGTTGTGTAAGGATTAATTTTCACAAAGTTTTCCAGATACACCCTCCATTTTTCATGGAAGGCCGCCGGAACGCTATGCAAGCCTAAACCAAAGAAATCGCTGATTTGCGTGGAAAAAATAATGACGGCAATTCCACTTGTGAATCCCACAACGACAGGGTAGGGGATAAACTTGATGACATCGCCGAGTTTGAGCAAGCCGAGAAAAATGAGGATTAATCCGGCCATGATGGTTGCCGTGTAAAGCCCCGTTGTTCCATATTGGGCGATAATCGCTGCCACGATGACGATGAACGAGCCTGTTGGGCCGCCAATTTGGACTTTGCTTCCGCCTAAAAACGAAATGAAAAAGCCGCCGACAATAGCCGTAATCAAGCCTTGTTCCATCGTTAGTCCCGAAGCCACGCCAAACGCAATGGCCAGCGGCAGTGCCACGATGCCGACAATCAAGCCGGCGATTAGGTCTTTTGTAAATTGTTCACGGGTGTAAGTCTTCAGCGTTGTGAAGATTTTCGGGAAGAAAATATCATTTTGTAACTTCATGAAACAAATGTTCGATGTTGCTCACATCTTTTTTAAGGGTGTCGATAACTAAGTTTCCTTTGTTGATGATTAAAACGCGGTCGCAAAGCGCTTCCACTTCTTGCATGATGTGTGTGGATAACAGCACGGTTTTTTCTCTGCCTAATTCCAAAATGAGTTGGCGGATTTCCAACAGCTGGTTGGGGTCTAAGCCGGTGGTTGGCTCATCCAAAATCAGCACTTGCGGTTGATGCACCAAAGCCGCCGCCAAGCCTACCCGTTGGCGATAGCCTTTGCTCAATTGGCCGATGGTTTTGTGCATTTCGGTGGTGAGCAATGTTTTCTCAATGATGTCTTCAACGGCCGGTTTAATCGCATTTTCGGGAAGATAAAGCGAGGCTGAGAAGGCTAAATATTCCCGAACATACATATCCAAATACAACGGATTATTTTCGGGTAAATACCCGATGTGCTGACGAACATTCAGCGGTTGTTTTTCAACCGAAAATTCGTTGACCAGCGCCGTTCCTTCATCAGCGGGCAAATATGTTGTGAGGATTTTCATCAACGTGGATTTCCCCGCTCCATTCGGCCCAAGCAAGCCTACAATCTGCCCTTTCGGAATTTCAAAAGACACATCGTTGAGCGCTTTCTGAGTGCCGTAAAATTTGGTTAAATGATTTGCAACTATAGACATGGTGTTCTAAATTTTCTTCCGTTTAATCGGCATGGTCATGCAACGGCAACCACCGCCGCCTCTCGATAATTCCGCACCGGGAATAGTAATGACCATTTTCTTTTCCTTAAAGAAATCCACCTCGCCATTGATAATGTCTGTGGACGGAACAACCTTATATCCCGCATTGTTCAGCACCTCGATGGTGTGCCGGTTGCGGCCGTAGCCAATCACTTTTCCGGGTGCCAAAGAGAAGAAATTAGCGCCACTATGCCATTGTTCGCGAGCGGGAGCAAATTCTTCTACCGTTCCGCCGCAATGAATCGGGCGAAGGTCTAATCCGGCGTGTTTCAAAGCCGTCAGAAGATTTGGCTCGTCGTGATAATGCACATTGTGGCCATCCACAACAGTGCGCAAGGTGTGATATTTGGCATTGTTCAAAATCAACGGCGCATAAATCATGCATTCGTCATGGTTTAGCATGGTAAACACCATATCCAAGTGAATGAAAGATGGCGGCTCTGTGGGCAGTTCAAACGTGATGAGTTGAAATTTGGGCATGACTTCGCTTTGCGCTTCGATGAACGCTTGCACACCGGCCACATTGGTGCGAGGATGAATACCCAATAAGAATAAATCTTCACGGATGATGTGCAAATCGCCGCCTTCGATGGTAGCCGCGCGGTTCTGTTTCTTCAATGAAAAGGTTTCCACATTCTCAAACAACGGATGATGGTTGTAAATCACCTGCATCATAATGGCTTCACGCTGGCGAATGGGATAATTCATATCGGCCACCAAGATGCGATTGTTCACCGTAATAGACGGGTCGCGAGTGAAAAATAAATTGTAAAGCGGTTTGTGTGCAAAACGTTGCTCGGATTTAATTTGCAAGGCGCTATATTGCACGCCCTCGATGATGTTTTTGGCTAATTGTTCCGGACTCCGAGATTCCAGATAATCTTGCAAGCCACGAATAGGCTCGGTATCGCAAACGTGTTGGATGAGTTGTTGACGTGCCTGAGGAAGTTTAACAACGTCCAGCAGCAAATCGTTTACAAAAAGGGCTTGTGTGGTTTTGGATAAAACGCCGGACAAATGGGCATGTTCCGCTTGAGCAGTATCCATGTTTAGAATGTCGGAATATAATGCCCCCGGTGTGTCTTCGGGCATCATCAGCTCCACTTCGGGGCCGGGTGTATGAATGATAACGGTTTCTAGTTCTCCAATTTCAGAACTGACTCGAACTTTTTTGTTTTCCATAGAATGTGTTTTTGCAAAGATACGAAAAATTTATGAACTATTTGCGCTTTCAATAATTTTTCGTATCTTTGTCGAAATTTTCCACCGAATGCCTGACAACGCCACCCTTTGCAAGCCCGTTTCCCATGCGACAACTGTCGCAAGGTTGCAAGTAGGCATAGTTTACCCCCCCCCAATCATATTTAAAATTAACGAGTTATTGGCTTTTTGAAGCTGCTCTAAAAGAATATTCTTGCATTTTTGAAAGTTTTATCCAAATCATAATTTGCGGTTGTTACGCTCGATTTTTGAAGATTTGTTTGGATGTCTTAGTTCTAAAAATATGTTTTGCACCTCGCACCAGAGATGGCCCCAACAACTAAACCACAGCTAAACAATTAAACGATTAAACAAATTAACAATAATAAAAAAACTCAATATTATGAAAAAAAATCTTTTTATATCAATCCTTTTATTGTGCGCAGGCTTTGGCGCACTGAACGCGCAAATAAAAATGCTTAACGATGGCACTATTCAAGCAGGAACTTATAATGCCGAATTCCAAATTAACCCTGATGGTGTGGTTCAGATAGGCAACACAGCAGCACCACTATTTGATGCCACTACACGTTTTTAGGTCAATACACAAAAAACAGTTATAAAATGTATGGCATTTTCAGGTGTTGCTCAGGTTGTTAAAGGATTTCAATTTGTCCCTTATCTTAGCACTGTTATAGTGTCAGGTTTGGGACGAGCTGTGCCTGTTATAGCTATGACAGGATTAGAGGATGGGGGTGCAACTATTGGCACTAGAGATAATAATATGTTGGTTGTCTTTTCTAAATATTACTATTCTAACGGGAGCTACATCGGCACATTAGCAAGTTCGGATGTTCGTTTAAAAACAAATATTCGTGATTTATCGGCCAAATCCGAAAGAGGACTTATGCAATCTTCAGTATCAGACCGTGTGCTTAAACTCCGCCCGGTAACTTATGACTTTGTGAGAACAGCTTCGGGCGAAGATGTATCCCAAAATCCAGCTTACAAAAATCGAACAGGATTTATTGCCCAAGAAGTGGCCAAATTGTTTCCGGATTTGGTGGCTGTGGATAGTGCTGGCCTGCACAGTTTGGATTATACAGGATTAATTCCTTATTTGACTCAAACCATTAAAGAGCAAAACGAACGTATTCAAACATTGGAACAACAAGTGAACGCCATTCAAACCGGTGCATTTATAGATGAGTTTGATATAAATATGCCCAATCGTGCGCCACAGCAAAAGGCGCAACCTGCTAATGTAACGGGCAATCATACACTTCATCAAAACGTACCCAATCCGTTCAATGTGGCCACAACCATAAATTACCAATTGGCCGAAAACGCAACGAATGCTAAAATTTGTATCTACAACTTAACAGGTAAACAAGTACAATGCTACGAATTGCCTGCCTCAGCAGGCCAGAACGCCATCGAAGTGCGTGCATCATCGCTGCAAGCGGGAATGTATTTGTATTCGCTGATTGTAGGAAATATGCTTGTGGATACTAAACGGATGGTGTTAACGGAATAAATAATTCTAAAATAATATATACAATGAAAGTAAATATAAAATTTGCCACACTATCAGCAGCACTACTGATTATGCTCGGTTTGTTTGCCAATACTGTGCATGCTCAACATTTTCCTTGGGAACTCCCTGTGAAACCAGGTATGTGGGATTACCCCGTAAAGCCGGGAATGGATGAATGGAAAAAATTTAAAACTAATCAAGAAATGGTAAGTGCTTGCCAAGTTCCGGAAGAAGTGTTGACATCCTTATCAACAGAAGATTTGACGGATCTCGTCTTACGTTATCCGTTACTTTGGGATTTCAGGGCATTCAATAATCCAAATCACGGCTTGGATAAACTGTTCCGTGATTTTAATGGTATCAGAGAACTTTACAAAAGGGAAGACGTGGCAGACTGCCTTATACAGCGATATAACGACTTATTTCAATCTTTACCCCTTTTGGACAATCCGCCCCCTGGTTTTCGTATAGGGTCTCTTACGAGTTTCATTTCTGTTTTAGAAAGTTTGTTGAGTCGGGTCGAAAAGCAGGAAAGTAACGAAGAAAATCTTAAAGGCGTATTGCAAACGCTTGTTGCGGGATATGAAAAAAAATTAGAATATCCGGATTATTTTCAAGGGGATGGATTGCGAACCAATTTTTATTCCAGAGCGCATATTATTGTAAAAATAGAACCATCGATTCTTGAACAAGCAAAGATGAAGCAGAAGCAAGCAAAATCAAGCACAATGTCTGTTGAGGAGAACGTTAATCTAATTAATGAATGGTCTTACCAATTAATCAAATAGTATTATGAAAAAGTTAAGTATTTTATTTTTGATAGTTTTGGCTTTTCCGTATATGTTAAAAGCACAACCAGGCCCCAATGATGTTAGGGCAGATGTAACAACGCCCAAAGGTAGTATGGTAATTGCATGGATTCTTGCAGAAGTCCCATTTAATACCAGGTCTGCCGATGATATGTTTTACACTTCAGCTTATCCTGATGCAACACCTATAATCACGTACGATGGCCTTAGCTCCACCGCAAAATTCAATTGCCATGGGTATGCATGGCTCAGATCGGTAGATGGTACGGATCGCTGGATAGGCACTGGATGGGGTCTTCCGTGGGAAATAGATGACCCTGAAACGATTTATATGACCGATGGAAGTTATAAGGAAGTTCCCGAATGGGAGTATCCCGGAAAAGTGTATTGGGGAGGTTATGGCGAAGACCATTCGGCAGTAACGACATCTGAACCGGATATTGTTATTTCCAAATGGAATGCATGGCCGTTAATGAGACACCATAAGGATTATAGTCCTTTTGGTCCATCAAGGGATTATAAATACTATATCAAAGCCTCTGAATTTCCTGAGCACTGCAACAATTGTCGGCAAGATGCCGATGAGGTCAGTTTAGATTGCGGCGGCTCCTGCCCGCCCTGCGGAGATGCTCCGCCAAAAAGAACAATTGGTGCGTATAATCTACAACAAGAGAATTATGCTTTCGAAGATATTTCTACAACAGGAAATCTTTATTTATGGGGGAGAACGGTGTTTAAAGCAGGTAATGAAATTGTTTTTAATCGCGGTTTTGAAGTTGAAGCCGGCACAGAGTTTACAGCTCAAATAACTGCAAACCGAGACGAACTTACACGGGTTTTTAGAAAAACATGTGTTGATATCCCTAATCTCTTTACTCCGGGAGATGGTAATGGAATAGATGATATGTATGGTATTCATGTTGCAGGTATTACTCATGTTGAGATCGTAATATATAACAGATGGGGAAGGAGTGTGAGAGAATATTCTGTAAATGTCAGTGAAGACGGTTTTATCCCCTTGTGGGATGGTACAAATTTCAGAAATGGTAAAGACGTCGCAGATGGTGTGTATTATTATATAATGGATCTGAGAAATTTTGAAGGGCACACCGGCGAATATTCAGGGTCTATAACCAAACTTTAAATATTTTGTTTATGCCGAAAGGTTTTCAACCGAATATTTTACAATTAAACAAAAAAACAATCAGGGGCGGGCAACCGAGCTTGTGAGCTCAACGAAGTTAACCCCGCCCCTACATTATAAACCAAAAAAACAAAAACAAATTTATGGAGAACAAACATTCCCAAGCCATCCCCGCCGAAGTGCTGGGCGAGGCGAAAAAAAGACTTGATGAGGTGGCCGAAGCGCTGGCGCCTTTTATGTTGAGCCTTACGCCGACGCAACGGCAAGGCATGGCCAAAATGGGCGACAAGTCGCTGGCTTTTGTGAGCAAAGCCCACGAGCTGGCCGGGCGAAACCCCTCGCTGTGTCCGCCTTATTTGGATATGCAGGCTTTCGGCATCGACTTTGAGGATGCCACCAAGCTGCTCGCATTGGATAATGCGCTGATACAATTGCAACAAGCTGTTGATAATACCGCCACTTTGGCCGGAGCCGAGGCCTACCAAGCCGCTTTGGTGTTCTACACATCGGCCAAAGCCGCCGCAAGCAAAAATGTGGCCGGTGCGCAAGCCGTATACGACGAGCTGCGCGAACGATTTCCGCATGTGCGCAGACGGAAAGAATAAAACAATTAAAAATTAAGAATTAACAATTAAAAGAAAACCGTCATGTCGAGCGTAGTCGAGACATCCCATAGCAAGGGGATTGACTTCGTCGAACTTCGTTTCCTCGACTACGCTCGGAATGACGACCAAAAATTGAGGAGGAATTTCTCGCAAAAAGCGACGAATTCCTCCTTTTTTGTGAGAAATTCCTTGCTTTTTGCTCAAACGGTCATGTTTTTTACTTGAACGTTTGTGCTTTTTAACCGAAAAATTGTGTTTTTTTGCTTGGATGTTCGTGTTTTTTGTGAGAAAATCCATGCTTTTAACTTGAACATTTGTGCTCGGAACTAAAAAAATGGTGCTTTTTGCTTGACGTATCGGCGTTTTTAACTTGACGGATGGTGTTTTTTACTTGGCTGTTCATGCTTTTAACTTGAATGTTCGTGTTTTTTACATGAATTACCATGTAAAATTTTTCATTCTTAAATTTTTTTTGTAATCTTTGCGAAATCTAAATTTGTAGTAGTGGGCTATAAATTTGGCGCATAGAAATACCCAACCTTACAATTCCCCTACACGTACACACAACCGCCGACCGCATTGTGTTTTGCTCCCGTTACTTCGGCCAAGCAATTGGCCTCTCCGCGCATGCGCAGCACGCCGAGAAAGGCAAAAATCAACGCTTCTTTGAAATCAATGATGAGCAGATGGCTATCTGAAATTTGACAGGAACAATGTTGCTTGATGCGCGACATTAAGAATTCGTTTTTTGCGCCGCCGCCTGTAACAATCATGGTTTTCTCGGAACAATTGTTTTGAGTGTTAACGATGTTGGAAATTTGTATGGCGATATGTTCGCAAACGGTATGCAATTTATCTTCTATCGAGGCATCGGAGGCGTTTAAAATCGGTAGAAAACGCTTCTCGAACCATTCAAAGCCGAGTGATTTAGGCGGATGTTGTTTGAAAAAATCCAACTGATTAAATTGAGATAATAAATCGGATTTCAACTGCCCGGATTTAGCCAACTGACCGTCTTTGTCGTAGGCATATTGTTTTTGCGAAGCCAAGCTATTTAGGGCCATATTGCAAACACAAATGTCGAATGCCGTTGTGGCAGCGTTCTCTGTGAATGAGATATTCGCAATTCCACCCAAATTCAAACAAAAGTCGGCAGAGTTAAACAATAATTTGTCTCCAATCGGAACTAAGGGCGCACCTTGTCCGCCAAGCGCCACATCGGTGTTGCGAAATTGTGTTACAACGGGTAATTTCACATAGCTTGCAATGGCAGCGCCATCGCCGATTTGCAACGTTAGGCGTTTGTCCGGTTGATGGAAAATAGTGTGGCCGTGCACGGCAATTAAATCCGGGTGGAGGGCATGTTTTTCGACAAACTGCTGAATGCTTTCGCCTAAAAAATGACCGTAATCCACATTGAGAAATGCTAATTCTAATCCGGACAGCATTACGGCATTTTTCAAACGCAGTTTCCAATCATCGCTATATTCAAGGGTTTCCGCAAACTTCACGGTATACGTCCAACGAGTGTTTTCAAATCGAAATTCGCAATAAGCCAAATCAAGACCATCCAACGATGTTCCCGACATCACGCCGATTGCTTTATAAACACTTTGCATCACAACACATCGGTTATGGTTTCGAGATGAATGCCTCGTGAACCTTTGATTAAAATGGTATAGTCGTTTAACGTTTTTTGGCGTAAGCACTCGCGTGCAGCTTCGGCGTTTTCAAACGCCGACATACTCCCGCAAGACAGGGTTTGAAATATAGGGCCAACAAAAATACCTTCGTGCAAATTCAATTTTTGTACCAGCGAAAAGATGCGTTGATGTTCGAGCAAGCTGTTGGTGCCAAGTTCCAGCATATCGCCCAATATGAAGAATTTTCGGTTGATGTTGAGTTCGGCGAAACTTTGTAGAGCCGCAGCCATACTGGTTGGGTTGGCGTTGTAGGCATCCAAGATAAGGGTGTTATGTGTGCTTTTGATTAGTTGCGAACGGTTATTGCTCGGTGTATAGGTTTCTAAACCACGTTTGATGTTTTGGAAAGAGACTTTGAAATAATCGCCAATCGCACAAGCCGCTAAAACGTTGCTGAAGTTGTATGAGCCAATCAGTCGGGTGTGAATGGTCGATGATTTGTAATGTAAACAGAAAAACCAGCCATTATCTTTGGGTTGACCTGTAAAATCTGCGTTTTCATAGCCGTAAGTTAAACGGTTTTGATATTCGGAGTGGGCTATTAATTCCGGAATTTGAGCATTGACAAACACAAGTCCATGATTGTTTTCCACAGCACGAAACAACGCTGTTTTAGTTTCCACAATATTCTCAAACGAGCCAAATCCTTCCAAATGTGCTAATCCTAAACTGGTAATTAGGCCAAAATTAGGTTGTGCAATGTCGCATAAATCGGCAATTTCGCCCGGATGATTGGCACCCATTTCCACAATCAATATTTCGGTATGCTTTGGTGCCGACAAGATGGTTAACGGCACGCCGATATGGTTGTTGAGATTGCCTTGTGTGGCATGTGTTTTGAACTGTGTAGAGAGCACGACGTTGATGAGTTCTTTAGTTGTGGTTTTGCCGTTTGTTCCGGTTATGCCGATTACCGGAATTTGCAGTTGTTTGCGATGATATGCGGCTAAATTTTGCAAACAAGTTAAAACATCATCAACTAAAATATATCGCTCATCTGTGGCCACACTCGGATCATCCACAACAGCCAGCGAACAGCCATTATCAAGTGCAGAAGCAGCAAAGGCGTTCGCATTGAAGCGATCGCCTTTGAGTGCAAAAAATATCGAATTGGGACTTAATTTTCGAGTGTCTGTTGAAATGATAGGATGCTTCAAATAGAGAGCATACAGACGTTCGATCGAAATAGCCATGATTATTATCTCGTGTAAGACGTCTTAGGTTTAGCTTGAACGCCAATACGAGGCATCGCACAACGGAAACCAAGCCAAGATTCGTTACGGTCTTGATCCAAATAACGACGTGTGGCCGGTGACAACCAATATGCACGATCTTTGAAAGAGCCGCCTTTTATCACGCGAGATTTATCGGAAACGGCAGATGTTTTTTCATCATACACAAGTCCTGTAGTTGTTGCAACGTCTTCCGGCGGAGTTGCCCAGTCGTCAGAAACGGTAGATTCAAAATCACCATCCCCATAATTTCTATTGTCGGATTTTTGATAATTTCTACGGGTAGCCACCTCTTCCGAAGTTACATCTCGATATTGGATACGTCCTAAACTATCTCTTTCGGCGATATTACCTTCGTCATCACGAACAACCGTGCGGTATTGATTTCCACGGAAAGGATTCATGCCATAGGCATCTTCGAAAGTTAACGGGCGATATACATCCATCGTCCATTCGCTCACGTTTCCAGCCATGTTATACAAACCATAATCGTTTGGAGCGTAAGAGTACACAGCAACAGCCATATCTCCTCCGTCGTTCAAACTTCCGGCTGTTCCCATATAGTCGCCACGTCCACGCACAAAGTTGGCGCGCATTTCTCCCAAATGCTCTGCATCGTTCATCCGAACATTGCTGCCGTTCCAAGGATAAACCCTGCGTTCAATCACACGTTCGTCATAAGTATTGCCAATCAAACCATAAGCGGCATATTCCCATTCGGCTTCGGTCGGTAAGCGGAAATAAGGCATCAAAATACCGTCTTTAAGTTGTACTCGACGTTTCTTGTCGGGAGCCTGCGGGTCTAAGTTATCCAACATTTTTTTTGGGATACCTTCGTAGACTCCGGCTAAATAAGCCGCTGTGTTGAAGTGGTTGTCAGGCGTTTGGCCAGGGTCAAATTGCAAGAATCCCATGTCAATTAAAATTTGTTCGTTCAAGCGGTCGGTACGCCAAACGCAGTAATCGTTAGCTTGCTCCCACGTTACACCAACAACCGGATAATCTTTGTAAGACGGGTGGCGGAAGTAAAAATCGACCATGTGTTCCACGTATGCGTCCACTCTACGCCAAGATAACTCGTCTGGTTCGGCACGGCGAACAACTTCCGGAAAATCTTGTTCGTAGATGCGTCCCAACCAGTAGAGATACTCGCCGTAATCCACATTACGCACTTCGATTTCGTCCATGTAGAACGAAGAAACGGTTACACGGTGAGGAATTGTGTTCCAATCTCTGGGAACATCCTCTTGGTTGGCGCCCATTAAAAACGAACCGCCTTCGATAAACACCATGTCGGGAGGAGTGGGTTGATCATACGATTGAAGAACTTGATAACCGCCCCATTTTGGGTCGTTAACATTCCATCCTGTTTTGGATGATTTGTCTTTTGGCGAAGCACATCCGATCAGTAATGCTGACAGACAGAGGGCGATTAGGCTGAAAAAATTTCTAAGGTTCATATTGTGTTTGAATTTAGATTTTGCAAAGATACGAAAATTTTTTTAAAAACTGGGACAATTAATCATTTTTATTTTAGGTTTCACTTCACGGCAGGGTAGGAGATACCCGATGGATAGCTCGTGCGAGCCCCCTGAAGCGTTAGTCAATTTACTGATAGTTAAATCATAGCTATATCCAATGTTGAGAGAATTGTAATGAATGCCGAGTAGAAAAGTGAGCGACTCTGGTTCGTCGAAAGCAATGGTTTGTCGATACCAAACGCCGAACACGAGAGGATAAACGTTGGCATACATGCCATAATTGATTTGTTGAGTAGCGCCTTGTTGCTGATAGATGATATTCGGCGAGAGCGTTGGCGCTTTAGGGTCGCGAAAGCGATACTGCTTGGGTCTTATGTCTATAACGGCTCCTGCGTGAGCTGTATATTTCATAGCCAATCTGTATTCTCCGGCGCCGACAAAACCTTCAACGGGACGTCCCAAATGATGTACGGCAAAACCGGCATAGAAATTCTCGCTATAACCAACGAGACCGGCAGAGAAATCAGCATAACTCTTGCTGGCCGGTGCTTCATCTCCCGGAAATGTTTCCTGGGAGGGGCCGATCAAACCACTGCTTGCATCGAATTGGTCGTGAAAAGTGAGTGCTGTCCAATCGAAACGGCGGTTGACAAAAGAGGCTTGTATGGCAGGCTTTATGGAAAAAACATCATTCACTTGGAAATTGTAGGAATAAATGAGCCCTGCGTTTATGGTCGAATAAGCGCCATTGCCTTCTCTGGATGATGTGAGTAAAGCACCGATTGCCCCCGACAAACCATCAACATGTTGATCGTATGATGCGCTGATGTCTGTAAAAGCTCCCGGAATAGCTGCCCATTGGTTGCGGTAACTGGCCGATAAGCGTCCGCATTTGGATGCGCCTGCTAAAGCCGGATTGGTATATAAAGGCGCTGAATAGAACTGACTAAAGATTGCATCCTGTGCGCTTGCGGTGAGCGTGCAAGACCAAGCCAAAGCTGTCAAAAAGTATTTCATACGCATCATAGGCATAGGACAAATTAATCTACAAAAATACGAAAAAGTTGGTAAATATCCAAATTTCTCTTGAGAATTATACGAAAATCTTGGGAAGAAGGTTACAAATCTTGGTAAAAATAGCAAAAAGGCGAGCTAAGCCCGCCTTTTTGAGGTTGTAGAGTGTTATCTCTACGAAATTAGTGAAAAATTACTTTTTCGCAGCAACTTTTTTCACAGCTGGTTTTTTAGCAACTGCTTTTTTAACCGCTGGTTTAGTAGCTTTCTTTACTGCCGGTTTTTTAGCAACCGCTTTTTTTAC
>JAITVC010000159.1 GCA_031286005.1 Bacteroidales bacterium | reverse complement strand
GGGGAAGAAATGGGAGATCGTCGTAGGGGCGAGGCATGCCTCGCCCCTACAAACAAAATACGTCATTTGCAACGGTGATGAGGGCGATCCCGGCGCATTTATGGATCGGATGATGCTCGAATCCTATCCGTTTCGCGTGATTGAAGGCATGATTATTGCGGCGTATGCGGTGGGTGCTACGAAAGGGATTTTTTATGTCCGTGCGGAATATCCGTTGGCGGTAACGCGCATTCGCAAAGCGATTGAATTGTGTTACGAAAAAAATCTACTCGGCAAAAATATTACAGGAACGGATTTTTCGTTCGACATATCCATTTTTGAAGGAGCGGGGGCATTTGTTTGTGGCGAAGAAACGGCACTGATTGCTTCTATCGAAGGCGAGCGAGGCTTTCCCAAGCAACGTCCGCCCTACCCTGCCGTTGAGGGCTTACACGGTTGTCCGACTTTAGTTAACAATGTGGAAACGTTGAGCCAGATTCCGTATATTATTAGAAACGGCGCAGAACATTACGCACAGGTTGGGACAGCAAATAGCAAAGGCACCAAAGTATTCGCTTTGGCCGGCAAAATCCGTCACGGCGGGTTGATTGAAGTGCCCATGGGTATTACACTTAATCAAATCATTGAGGATATTGGCGGCGGTGTGGAAAACGGCGAAAAACTGAAGGCCGTACAAATCGGCGGCCCATCGGGCGGCTGTATTCCTGCGCATTTGTGCGATGTGCAAGTCAACTTTGATTCGTTTTCGCAAATGGGCGCCATGATGGGTTCCGGTGGTTTGGTGGTGTTGAGCGAAAGTAATTGCATGGTGGATGTGGCACGTTATTTTTTAAGTTTTACCTGCGAGCAATCGTGCGGAAAATGCACGTTTTGCCGTATCGGTATTCGCCGGATGCTGGATATTTTAGATAAAATTTGCAGCGGTAAAGGCGAAATGAAAGACATTGATTTGTTGGAGGACTTAGCCAACAACATTAAGCGTACATCCTTGTGTGGTCTCGGCAGAACCGCACCAAATCCGGTTTTAACGACCTTGAAATATTTTAGGCACGAATACGAAGAGCACATCCATGGCCTTTGCAAAACGGGAACGTGCAAAGACATGATCAATTACGTCATTACCGACTCATGCACAGGTTGCACCAAGTGCGCCAAAGCCTGCCCCGTTGATGCTATCCCATACACGCCTTATGAAAAACATCACATTGATATTGAGAAATGTGTAAAGTGTGGATTGTGTGTAAGTGAATGCAAATTTGACACAATAGAGAAAATGCCTATTTCCGAGGTTATTACGACCACCCGTTAAAAAAAATTTGGCCATATCATTTTTTTTTTGTAATTTTGCACCGTGTTTGTAGCACAAGATATTTGTGCGAAGGAATCAGGTGAGAATCCTGAACAGTCCCGCTGCTGTAAGCCGTGAAAACAAACGTTTGGCAAAAGCCACTGTGAATCTTCAATCATGGGAAGGCGCCAAACGACGGTAAGTCAGAAGACCTGCAAATGCAACAGTTAAGAGCTTTCGTGGATTGAAGCTAAAGACTAAATCAGAGCCTTGCAGTTCTTGTTTTATCTTTCATCTTTTGTTCACGAAAAAAACAAAAAAACGATGAAAGGAAACTATTTTTTACCATCTCTTAAAAAACTTGCATTAGGATTATTCTTAATGCAAGGTGTTTCTTTTCATCTATTGGCTCAATCGTTAGACAGTGTTCAGGATTTATCCGGCGTTACCATTTCCGCCGCACCTCGTCCTCGAATTAAAGCAAATATCGGCCAACTGCAAGCATTGAATATAAATAGTCTCGAACGCCTAAATGCCATTCAGCTATCAGATGCCGTGAAGTATTTTGCCGGTGCTACGGTGAAAGACTACGGGGGGATTGGAGGCCTAAAAACAGTATCTGTGAGAGGGTTTAGTGCTTCACATACAGGCGTACTCATAGACCTAATCCCTACATCCAATGCCACCAACGGACAAATAGACCTTAGTAAGTATACATTAGATAACGTCAACGAGATACGTCTGTCCAACGACAACTATTCAACGAATTTGCAAACAGCCTCCTATTATGCCAAGTCCACTCAATTAAGCCTGATGGAATCAGCTCCAACGTTTGTATTAAACGGCCAAACCCAAGTAGAACTATCACTAAAAACAGGTTCTTTCGGATTGTTCAATCCTCAATTAGGCCTTTATCAACGTGTGGGCAACAAACATCTCGTTTCGTTAAATGCCGATTATCAAAAGTCTAAAGGAGACTACGGATTTAAGTTAGTCAACGGGCAAATCACAACCACCGAAACCCGCAGCAATTCTGAGGTCGAAATCTATCGTCTCAACTTAAAATGGCAAAGTTTTGGTGCCGCCAAGCATCGTTATTTTATCAAAGCAAATTATTATGACAGCTACCGCCAATTGCCCGGCGCCGTGATTCTTTATAATGTAATACCCAACAATCAGGAATTGAAAGACAAGGAATTTGCGGTGCAAGGGCAATACAGTTATCAATTTCAAGATAGTACCCATATTCTATTCAATGCCAAAGTTTCAGATCAAGACAACCGTTATGTCGACTATAATTTCAATGCCGTAAGACCATTGGATAATCAGTTTTCGCAAATAGAATGGTTTGGCTCAGGAGCTATCCAAAGCCGCAGGATATATGGCTTTAAAGGCTCTTTAAGCAGTGATATAGTGTATAACAAGATTGGCTCTAACCTACGACAATATGCTTATCCCACTCGGCTGACTTCCTTAACAAATTTAGCACTAAACTACAAATGGCGTTCGTTGCTCTTATATGGCAATATCTTACAAACGGCAACCTTTGAAGAAGCCAAAGCTACTGCTGTGGCCATAAACAGACAAAAACTTTCGCCTACATTTGGAGCCAATTATCAACACCATAAACGTCCTTACTTCTCGGCTCGTGCATTCTTCAAACAAACGTATCGCATACCTACGTTCAACGAACTCTACTACACAAACAATGGAAACACTAAACTGCTTCCGGAGCTTACCCATCAATGGAATATGGGATTTACCTACGAACATGCTATGCAAGAAAAAAGCTATTTTGTTGTTTCTGTAGATGGCTATTTCAACAAAGTGTCGGATAAAATTGTGGCTATTCCTACACATATATTTGAATGGACCATGACCAATATCGGACAAGTGGACGTACTTGGCCTTGATGTTGTTTGCAAAGCGGGTATTGACATCAATAAACAATGGGATGTGTTTGGCGAAATCAATTATTCTCTTCAAAATGCCATCGACGTTAGCCGTCCAACGGCTACAAACTTCAATCACCAAATCCCTTACACCCCCAAACATTCGGGAAGTGTAATTGTAGGCACAAACACGTGGCTCACCGTTCAATACGGGCTGTTGTTTTCGGGCGAACGTTATAAATTAAGCACTAATTCGGCCACTAACCGCTTGGAGCCTTATTTTGACCACAGCATATCCTTCTCTAAAAACATCCCTATCCAACACCTCCATATTCGTGTTGCATTTGAGGTTTTAAATTTCACCAATAAGAATTACGATGTTGTAGCTTATTATCCTATGCCCGGACGGCATTATAGACTAACCTTCAAGGCGCGGCTTGCTTCTATTAAAATGGACGCTAATAGACGCAAAAACCGCGCCTCTGAAAGGCTATCAAACGATTAATTATTAACCAATAAAATATAAAAAACATGAAAAAAATTCTCTATTTTGCACTCTTGGCCACCGTCTTTATGGCTTGCGACAAAAACAACGACAACAATCATCAACCAACGCCCGATTCCGGACTGCTCGTATTAAACGAAGGCTTACGCATGATGAATAATGCCTCTATATCGTATTATGACTTGGATTCCGGAACCGTTACTCAAGACCTGTTTTTTGAACAAAATGGCCGTCAGTTGGGCGATATTGCCAATGATATATTAATCTACGGTGGAAAGATTTATATCACTGTTGGCTTCTCTTCCACTGTTGAAATCACAGATTTATCTCTCAAATCCATCGAAACAATTTCCTTAACCGATGGCACAAATATCCGCGAACCGCACGGCATGACCAGCCACAATGGAAAAGTTTACATTGTTTGTTTTGATGGACATGTGGCCAAATTAGATACGGCTTCATTAGCTATTGAAGGTTATGTTAAAGTAGGCAGCAATCCCGAAAACATTTGCATTAGCAAAGGTTCTGCCTACGTTACCAATTCCGGAGGTATGAATTATTTGGTTGGCGCCGATTACGACAGTACTGTTTCTGTTATTGATTTAGCCACATTCACAGAGACTCAAAAAATCACCGTAGGTAAAAACCCATTCTCTATCGGAGTAAATGCCAATGGCGACGTGATCGTGGGTTGTCGTGGAAATTATGATAAAATACCGTATAGCTTGAATCGTATTAATACATCAACCAATACGTTTGATAAAACATTTGCTAATATCACTCCGGCCGATTTTGTAATGAAAGGTTCCATAGCCTATATGTATAATCACGATTTCGCTACCGGACAAAGCCAGTATATCGCATTTGACACCGAAACCGAAATCACAGTCAGCGCTGGTTTTATTGCTGACCCAAGTCTGATTCAAACACCCTACGGCCTCAACGTGAATATCGAAAACGAAGATATTTATTTGTCGAATGCTGACTATATTGGCGATGGCAAGGTGTTTGCCTTTGACAAAACAGGTGTTAAACGTTTTGAGTTTCCTGTAGGTTTATGGCCAAAGAAGATTGTAGTGTTGAAATAAATCATATAAGGGCGGGCGTACCCGCCCCTACGTTATACGTATTTCAATTCCTTTAAACACGCATGAATGGTTTGGAAGGTGCGGTCAATATCGTTGTCCAGACCAACGGAAAAACGAATCAAGCCTTCCGACATGCCCATTGCTTTTTGTACATCCTCCGGAATTTCGGAGGATGTGCTTTTTCCGGAGTTACTGAACAGGGTTTTGAAATAGCCTAAACTCACGGCTAAATAGCCTACGCCTTTTTCTTGCATCAATTCCATCAATTTGTTGGCACGCTCTGCGGTTTCCATATCAATGGCAATCATGCCGCCGAAACCGAAATCCGCATTCATTATGCGCTTGAGCAAGTCGTAATCACGATGATCTGGCTCTCCCGGATAGTTGCATTTTAGGCCGATAGATTTAAACTTTTTAGCTAAATAGGCTGCATTGTGGCTATGTTGTTTCATGCGGATATGCAGGGTATGCAAATTTTTGAGGATGTTTGACGAGCGCAACGGGTCGAGCACAGGGCCTAACAACATGGCTGTTCCGCTGTTCACGTCAATCAACGAATTGATAAACTCTTCCGATGCACAAATAGCACCGGCTACGCAATCGTTTTTGCCGTTGATGAATTTTGTCATGGAATATACAACCACATCTGCTCCCCATTTGTAGGGCGAAACAATCATCGGCGTGAAGGTGTTATCTACAATCAACTTTAAATTGTTGGCCTTACAAATTTCCGAAAGTGCAGGAATATCGCTAATTTGCAACAACGGGTTGTTCATTGTTTCCGTGTAAATCAATTTGGTATTCGGACGAATAGCTTTCTTTACAGCATCCAAATCGGTGGTATCTAAAAACGTGGTTTCGATGTTGAATTTGGGCAAGTAATTTTTCAGAAATGCAAATGTGCCACCGTAGGTGGTCATGCTCGAAATGATATGATCTCCTGCCTTCACACATTGCATGATGGCGCAGGTGATGGCTGCCATTCCCGAAGCTGTAACCCAGCCTGCGGGCGTGCCTTCCATCGCTGCCAAAGCATCGGAAAGGTATTTGTTACTTGGGTTCCAGTGGCGCGAATACAAATAGCATCCGGCTTGGTCGCCCGTAAACGTGTCGGTCATCGCACGTGCTTCTAAAAATGTGTAAGTTGCAGAATCCGTAATAGACGGATTCACATCGCCAAATTCTCCGAATTGGAGCAGGTCTTGAATGTTGGAGGCAGGGTCAAATTTCATGATACTCAGTTTTTGTTTTTGCAAAGGTACGAAAAAAAAGTGATATACAGTATTTTTTTGAGATGGCAGTTGAATTTATTGTTTGCAATGGCGAATATAGTCTTTTATCTTTTAACGGTGTTTATAAGCTCAACAATCCCTTCTGTGGCGGATTTCTGAATAATATGCAATGGACTTTTCTGAAACGATATTGCAGGAACGTTCGGATCGGTCACATATATCGGCACGTTTGGACGAACGTAGTTCGACAACGATGCGGCCAGATAGACTTGTAGCGATGTTCCGATTACTACAAAATATCTGCAGTTGTGGTAATATCTATCGCACGTTCAAGCATCAGCACTTGCTCGCTAAAAAACACGATAAACGGGCGGAGCAAAGAGCCATCGGAATGTCGAGTGTCTAATTTTTGTTCCCAGTCGTTGAGTGTTACGGTTTGCGAAACATCGTTTGAACTGCATAGTTTACAGATTTCGCCGTGTAGGTGCAACACGTGCTTACTTTCTGCACGTTCGTGCAAATCGTCGATGTTTTGTGTGATAATTTGAACATCGAAATCTTTCTCTAACTCTTTCAAGCCCAAATGTGCGGCATTGGGTTGTTTGGTCAGAACTTCCTTTCGCCGCATGTTGTAAAATTCAATGACTTGCTTTCGATTATTTTGTAATGCTTCCGGTGTGCAAACATCCTCAACGCGATAATTGGCCCACAATCCATCACTCGCCCGAAACGTGGCAATGCCGGATTCTGCACTAATTCCGGAACCGGTGAAAACAACTAATTTTTTCATACGGAAATTTTAAGAATGTTGCTATTTTTTGGATTTTTTGGGTTTTGCTTGGGTTAAAAGGTTGGCGGTATATTTTTCGTAGAGTCCGAATAGAAATTCCATTCGGTTCGTGTTCTTTGAGACCTTGAGTGTATTCTTTTGCTTGTGTAAATGCTTTGTCAAGATTTTTGCCTCGACTTTTCATTTCTATAAGGATTGTGCCTTTCCAAAGCAGATCAATATAACCGTCTGCTTCTGAAAGTTTTTTTACTCGATGTTCGAAGGTCCCGATTTTCTTTCGTGTAATGCCAAATACATCAAAGAATGCGTCTAAGAAAGGTTTTGCGTCTGCATCTTCGTTTGACGTGTTTGCCCATTCTTTTGAGAATTTTAATGCTCTGCCTTTTATTTCGTTCCAACTTAGTGCCATTTGTTAGTTTTTTATGCGATAACCGCCTGTTTTCTTTGAGCCAAAGCGTTCGATAATGCCTTTTGATTTGAGTTGTTGAATATGCCTTTTAACAGTAGATATTGAAACTTCTGTTTGTATTGCAAGTTCATCGTAGTTTATATTGGGTTTTCGCTTTATCATAGCTATGATTTTAGCTTTTATCGGGTCATTTATAAGGTCGTTTATCGGGTCGTTTATAAGGTCATTTATTCCGCCATTATCGGCATCAATTGCTGTACTATCATTGTTATTGCTTTCCGAACGACGAATGATTGCAACGAACTCTTCTGTTATGTGGTCATTGTTGAATGTGATATGATCATAACTTTTCAAGGCACGAACAACACCACTTCCTACGCCGGTGTAGGGCAATATGAATTTGGCATTGTCGAAAAGCAATTTGTTTCGAGGGTTTGAAATGCCTCGTTTCATACTTTGTTCGGTAACCGAATGCGGAAGTATGCCCGGCGAATGGATTTCAACCCGATCATCAAAAATGAAAACTCTTATCGGCGAGGGTTGGTAATAATCTCTGTGCAATAGTGCATTAACACC
>JAITVC010000140.1 GCA_031286005.1 Bacteroidales bacterium | reverse complement strand
TACTGCCTGGGAAAATTTTAATAAACTTGGCACACCAACCAAAACCAACGACCAGAACTGCGTTTTAACGACACTCTCCTTGGACGAGTTGAGAGGTAAAACGATTCATTTGGCATTTGAGTTCACGGGTGGCGAAGCAGCCCTTCAAGACTGGGTTATCGACCGAATTACTGTTAAAGAGGTTATTTCAGGTGCCGGTTTTAGAGGCGACAAAACGCTGGCTATGGGCAAGGCCTACAAATATAGCGAAACGCTCACCTTCGAACAAGCTTACACCATTACCAATATGGGAGAAGAACCGCTTATTATTAGCGATTTTGAAGGAGCAGAAGGTGTTACCACAGATACCGATGAGTTGCCACTTGAAGTATCGGTTGGCAATAGTGAACGGTTGATTGTTACCATGACTAAAAATTCAGCCGATCTTGAGTTTGGTTTGTATAACAGCAATTTCACGTTGACAACTAACGATCCTGCTAATCCTACGGTAACCGTTGGAATTACGGCAGAGATTGATGCTATGCCGGAGAATATCGGCGATATTGCGATTGGTGAAGGCGAAGAATTAAACAATGCACCATTTGATTACAGTACTATTTATGGTTTGACTCAAAGCATTTATACTGCGAACGAAGTTGCTGCCAACGGCGGTGTACTCAAAGGCGTGGTGTATAAATCGCAAGCCGAACAAGGTTTCACCAGCAAGGTTAAAGTTTGGTTGACTGAAACCGACCGTTCGGATTATGCTATTCGCACAGAAATCAACTATGGTGATTCTGCAGTAGAGGCACCATCGAGCAGCTTTATTACAGAAGGTTTGATCCAAGTGTTTGATGGCGAAATTCAAATTCCGAAAGGCGGAGGCGATGCTATCATTATCTTTGATGAACCTTACGATTATAAAGGCGGAAATTTAGTAGTTCATGCTTGGCGCAATGAACATGATGGCGGCGGGGCAAGATTCCTCTCCACCACTACCACTGAAAATCGCACCATTCGGAAATATCCTATCGGCGGTGTTTTTGATCCTATCGAAGAAGCTAACACTGCTACTCGCTATGATTTCCCTTATCTTCCTAATGCCAATTTCTTGATTGGTTTGGAAGACCTGGGTTCTTTGGCCGGAACGGTTAAGGATGAAGAAGGCGTTGCAATGAAAGACGTTACTTTGAAGCTGGTGGAAGGCAATATCAGTCGCACCACAGATGCAGAAGGTAAATATACATTCCCTTATTTGACCGCAGGCACTCACGAAATTGAAGTGAGCAAGTTTGGTTATTACACCCAAACGGTAGAAGTAACGATCACGGACGGTGGCGAAATTGTAGAAGATGTTACGATGGAATTATTGCCGTTGACTACCGTTAGCGGAAAAGTAACCGGAAGCAACACGGAAGAAACAGGTTTGGCCAAAGTGAAGATTACGTTTGAAGGTTATGAAAACTATACCGCAACAACTGATGCCGAAGGTATCTATACCATTGAAGATGTATATGCCGACAAATCTTACGACGTAACGGCAGAATTGTTTGGTTATAAGAAAACCATTACAACCGCAGAATTGGGCACTGAAGCCACTTCTACTCATGATATTCACATGATGGAAGAAGCTTATCCGGTGAACAGCGCTAAGGCGTATGTAGTAGGTGCTAATGCACAAGTGGATTGGAAAGTTCCTGCTATGGGCACATCGTTCCGCTACGATGCCGATACTTTTATTGGCAACAACGGATTGGGTAGCTATTATGGCGTTATGGGTATGGTGCAACGTGTGCCTGCTCAATTAACCAGCATGTCGTTCTACATTAACGAGTTTGAACAACACGCAGGTTTAGGCCCAAAAGAAGTAAACGTGTTTGTGTTTGACTTGAACTCTAACGGATTGCCAACAGGTAAAATCTTGTTTAGTCAAGATGATGTTCCTGTTACAGCCGTAAGAGCTTGGACTACGTTTACATTCCCCGAAGTGGTGGAAGCACCCAACGGATTCTTTGTGGCCATCAGTCGCACAGAAGGTCACATGATGCTCGGTCAAGGCCCTGCAACAGCAGAATGGCCGGAAGTATCGAACACGTATTACTACGGAGATTTCAACATTGAACAATTTGCCGCTTTAAATGATTCGGCCAGACCACACTTTGGTATTCGTGCCGAAGGTTTGATGTTGGAAGAATCGTTGTCGATAGCATCGAACTCGATGACCCGCTCAGCTGTGGATCCATCCGTTGCACGTGCAGCAGGAGAAACCGATTTGAATGTTGTGAACTATGCACTCTATCGCTTTGAAGAAGGTGCAGAACGTGCAGAATGGACTACCCTTAGCGAAGAGCTTAAAACGTTGAACTATACCGACGAAGCTTGGTCTACATTGGAAGACGGTACAACGTATCAATACGCCATTGTGGCCGAATACAACGAAGACAACTTCTCGTTGCCGGTATTGACCAACACCTTGACTAAGGGTATGGAAGTAGACTTTACCGTAAATGTAACTACAAACATCGACGAAGATGCCGTAGATGCAGTGGTAACGTTAACAAGCGCAAGCAACGACCCTACACGCATATACACAGGAAAGGTGGATGCAACAGGAGCTGCTAAATTCCTGACGGTATGGAAAGGCATATACAGCGTTTCTGTTACGAAACCGGGCTATAATGAATATATAGGCAAAGCTGAGGTTGACGAAGCCGGTCAAGCACATGCCGCAGTGTTAGATCAAACTATTGTAGCACCTTACGAATTGGATGTTACGGTAGACGGTAAAAATGCTACGTTCACATGGAACAATGCTCCTGAACAGTTCTTTGATAACATGGAAAATCACACCGATTGGGCTATCAGCAACATCGGCGAGTATACCTTGGTAGACCTTGATGGCGCCAAATGTTATTCATGGAATCAAGCCTCGTATCCAAACGAGCAAGCCGAACAAGCATTTATTGTGTTCAACAATGCCTCACAGGCTTTAGCATTATCCGTTCCACCTCCTGCAGCGCATAGCGACAACAAATTCTTGGTTTCTATGGCCGCTAATGGTCCTGTAACCAACGACTGGTTGATTTTGCCTCGTATCAAAGTTACAGCAGCTACTCACTTTGAGTTCTATGCCAAATCGCTTCCAAACGAAGAGTATGGAGATGAGCCATTCAGAGTATTGATTTCTACAACAGGAACCAATGCTCCGGACGATTTCGAGTTGATTGAAACAGAAGCAGCACCGCAAAATGCTTGGACTAAATTCTCGTATGACCTATCAGACTATGAAGGAGAAAACGTTTATTTGGCCATCAATCACGTGAGCGATAACGGCTTTATGTTGATGATTGACGATATTATGGTAGGCGAAATAGGAGCAGCAGAAGGAGCCTCAATTTCGAGCCATGCTGTGGGCGATCACACGTATACCGTATCGTTGAACGAAACCGAAGTTGCTACCGAAGTAGCCGTAGCCGAATATGTGTTTGAAAACCTTGAAGACGGCCAATACACGGCCGGTGTTCAATCGGATTACGCATCAGGCAGTTCGGACGTTGTAACCAAAGTATTTAATATCGGAACTTCCGGTGTTACGCTTACCGAAGAACAACGCTTCAAAGTTTATCCTAACCCTGTTATTGATGTGTTGAACATCGAAACAGACCAAACGATTACCGAAATCGTGGTATTAGATTACAGCGGCCGTACGGTAAAAGTTATGAAAGGCAACCACCGCAAGATTGACCTACAATCTTTATCAGCAGGACATTACGTTGTACGTATTCACACGGCAACGGCAATCACTCCGGTTAAGATTGTGAAACAATAAATTTGATGCATAATGAGGGGTGTTGTTTTGAAGCGACACCCCTTTATTATGTTTAAACTTGAATTAAAAAAAGCATATAGCGAGCATATAGCTACCATATAGCTACCATATAGCGATAGTATATACGATTTAATATAGCCTATGATTAGACTTTTACAAGATTATTAATTAATTAAACAAATATATAAACAATGAAAAAACTACTTTGCCTATTGCTTGTGGCCGTATTGTTTTCGGCACAATCTGTTTTGGCCGCACCGGCTTATCCTTATCCAATTCCTTATACCTTACCGGATGGTACTGAGATTGTTATTCAACTTCAGGGCGACGAATGGGAGAATTGGCGAGTGTCGGAAGATGGCTACACGTTGCTTTTCAACGAAGAAGGCTTTTTAGAATATGCCGAGCAAGACGCCAAGGGCGATTTAAAATTGTCGGGCGTGCGTGCACGCAATGCCAAAGACCGCTTGAGCGATGAGCAGGCCTTTTTGAGCAAGACCTCGAAGCATTTGCGTTTTAGCAAGGCTCAAAAGTCGACCATTCGTCAAGCTCATGGTGCCAAAACGGCCTATTTGAAGAAAGCAGCCGTAGAGTCGCACCAAATGGTTTCGGGCAAGGTGCGCATTCCTATCATTTTGGTAGAATTTCAAGATACCCTCTTTAGCTATTCCAAAGAAGATTTTGAGATGCTGTTCAATCAGTTGGATTATGTGAATCAAACCAAAGACAGCCTTCCGGGTAGTTTGAGAGATTACTTTTTGGCCAATTCTTATGGTCAATTGGATTTAGAAGTTGATGTATTTGGTATTTACCGATTGCCGGGAGGTATAGCTTCTTATGCCAACCAGTGGGCAGGTGGCCCTTGTCAAGGCGACCCACGCCGAATGGCCTCTTTGGCCATAGATTCGGCCTATCAAGCCGGGGCAGATTTTTCAAAGTATGACATTTTCGGTTCCGGTAAGGTAGATGTGGTTCATATCATTTATGCCGGTATGGGCACCGAATCGGGTGGTGGTGCATGCAAATCTATCTGGTCGCACGCTTGGGATTTAACCACGTCGAAAGAATACAACGGAAAAACCATCTCGAAATACTCCTGTTCCTCAGAATTAGGCCGCAATGGTATGATGACCTATATTGGAGTTATTGCCCACGAATTGGGTCATGCCTTGCTTGGCTTGCCGGATTTATACGATACAGATGCTGCGAATGGCACAGCTGTGCATCCCGAATATTGGAGCCTTATGGCCAGTGGCAATTGGGTGGACAATGGTCGCCGACCATCTAACCTGTCGGCTTATGAAAAAGACCTCATCGGCTGGGTTAAGGCAACTACTCTGACCGAACCGATAGATGTGTTTTTGCCTCACCCGCAGGATACAGGGGTTATTTACCGGATTGATACGAAAGTTGAGGGCGAATACTATTTGCTTGAAAACCGTCAGCGTGTGAATTGGGATGGCATGGTGCCTTACAACAGCGGTTTGGTGATTTATCGGGTGGATAAAAACGTCTTTGGCTGGAATGAGAATTTGATCAATGACGAACCGGACAATAGAGGTTATTATGTGATGCAAGCCGGTTGCGATATTTTAGATGGCTGCGCAGATAGAGATACACGCACCTCAGACGCTTGGGGCATCGAAGGCCATTTTGCTTTTACGGATATGACCATGCCAAGTGCCAAGTCTGTGAATGGCACGCCTACCGAAAAACCGATTACCGACATATTCTTCGATATGCCCAATCGCACATTGTCGTTCAAATTTATGGGAGGCACAGTTCCGGATTATCCTGAAGTGGCCTTGAAAGATTTGCAAACGACCGATTATGTGCTTGGCGAGAAAGCACAAGAGTTAACCGCCACGCTTGAGAACTTCGGTAAAGACATTACCTCTGCCACCATCCATTGGCAAGTGAATGGCGAAGAGCAAACCCCTTACGAATGGACGGGTGAATTGAAATTTACGAAATCCACCGAAGTAACCTTTGGCTCGTTGGACTTGGAAGAAGGAGGAGCCTATAAAATCAGTGCAACTGTTGTTGTCAATAATGATTCAAAAGTAGAAAACAACACCGTTGGGACAACCATCAAAGTTTACGAGCCTTTCTTTACAGAAGATTTTGAAGGCGAGGTAGCCGATTGGCATACCATTAACGGCACACAAACCAACCAATGGTATGTTGGTTCGGCCACAGCCTCAAAAGGCGAAAAATCGGCCTATATCTCCAATGATGATGCCAATACGAATGCCTATACGACCAACGAGGTGAGTATGGTGCATTTGTATTATGATGTAACATTCCCTGAATCGACGGATAGTTTTGATTTGTTCTTTGATTTCAAAGGCATAGGTCAATCGAATAGTGCGGGCACATTGGGACGTGATTTTATGGAAATTCGAGTTGTAGAAACCACAGAAACACCGGTAGCCGGAGAGGCTTTAGTGTTAGGTTTAAACTTAGATACACTTATGCTGTACAACGCATGGCAACAAGTGCATTATGCTTTGCCGTCGGCTTATTCGGGAAAAACACAACGCTTGGTGTTTTCTTGGTATAACAATAATTCTCTTGGCGAACAAACACCGGCCGCTGTTGATGCTATCATCATAGCATCACGCCCGCCCCTCGAATCGTATACAAGCGTAGCTTTAAATCCCAAAGATGATTTGCAAGTTTTAGATACCGCAGTGTTTGGTTATGAAACAGCGGCATCGCTTGTTGCCACTGTTGTGAATACCGGCACGGAAGCCATCGGCGAATTAACGCTTGCTTTGAGCGGCACGGATGCCAATAGTTTTGAACTATCGGAGCCCACTCTTACCAATGTTGTTGTGGATACGCAAATGTTATTTACCGTAGCGCCTAAAACAGATTTGGCAGCGGGAACCTACACGGCCACCGTAACCGTGAGTGGAGATAATGACATCTCGGAAAGTTTTGATATTCGTTTCACAGTTGTTCCGGACAATAATGATGCAGGTGTAGAAGTCTCATTTGGAGATGAGACTATCCTGAATTTGTATCCTAATCCGGTTACAGATGTGCTAAATATCCAAACCGACGAAACGATTACAGAGATTCGCATCTTGAACCTGAACGGCAGAGAGGTGAAACGCTTTAGAGGCAATCAAAAAAGCCTCAACGTGCAATCGCTTCCAACGGGACTTTATGTGGTGAATATCTATACGGCTAATGGAGGCGTTATTTCAGTAAAGATTGTAAAACAGTAGTTTTAAGGCACAATGAGGGAGCGTTGTTAGAAGCAACAGTACAGCGGTAATACAGCGGTAGTACGGCGGTAGTACAGCGGTGATATAGGAAGTCTATCTAAAGATTACGGCTATTACGAAATTAATTCAACAGTAAAACAAATAAACAAATACTTTTAACGATGAAAAAACTACTTTGCCTATTGCTTGTAGCTGTGTTATATTCGGCACAATCAGTTTTTGCTGCACCGGCAAATACAACCCCGAAAAGCTACACTTTGCCGGATGGCACTGAGATTACCGTGCGGACGCATGGCGATGAATGGGAGCATTGGACGGCTTCTGAGGATGGTTTTACTTTGCTGTTTAACACAGATGGCTTTTTGGAATATGCTGTTCAGGATGAAGCAGGCCGTTTGAAACTGTCCGGCATTCGGGCGCATAATGCGGATGAACGCACTGCAGATGAGCAAGACTTTGTAAATACTTTATCCAAACACTTGCGTTATAGCGCTTCGCAGAAAGAGGCGATGAACAAAGTGAGAGGCGTGAGAGAAGAGGCACGAAAGAAAGCCTTATTTGATAAGACACCGAGAAATTTGGTGGGTACCATTCGTTTTCCGGTTGTTTTGATAGAATTTACAGATGTTAAACTGACCTATACCAAAGAAGATTTTGAACTTCTGTTCAATCAAGAAAACTATACAACAGGACGGGCTACGGGCAGTTTGCACGACTATTTCAGAGATAATTCCTATGGCAAGATGGATTTGCAGGTGGATGTATTTGGCCCCTACGCCATGCCGAAAACCATTGTGGCTTATGGCATAGACAAGTGCAGCACTTATCCACCCAACCCTAACCCACTCGAAATGGTTCGCACGGCCATAGAATCGGCCGATAATGATGGTGCTGATTTCTCTAACTATGTGCTTCAAGGTCGAGACACGGTGAACACGATTCATATCATTTATGCCGGATACGGCTTGCAAGAGGACCAACTCGGCCTGCAATGTCGAGCGATATGGGCTCATGCCGGATCGTTGAATGCACCGGTGGAATATGATGGCGTGTTTCTGCAAAACTATTCCTGCTCAAGCGAATTGCGAGGCAGTAGCGGCAACTCCATCATGGGTATCGGCACGATGGCTCACGAGTTGGGACATGCTTTGGTGGGTGTGCCCGATTTCTACGATGCAAATTATGAAACCGATGGTTTATCTGCCCATGTGGGTATGTGGTGTGTGATGGGCGAAGGCAATCAACTTAACAGTGGATTAACGCCTCCGAACTACTCGGCTTATGTTCGCAGTTTTGCAGGCTGGATAAAGGAAACCATGCTGACGGAGGTTAGCGATATAGTGTTGCCCAATCCGGTGGATTCGGGTGTGGTTTATCGCATCAATACGCAAACAGAGAATGAATATTTCTTGATAGAGAACCGTCAGAAAGCAGGCTGGGATGCCTATATTCCCGGAAGCGGCCTGATGATTTATCATGTGGATGGCAACCATAAAGGTTGGTTCGATAATACGCTTAACAATAGTCCGACTAATCGAGGCTATTATGTGAAACAAGCGGGATGTGATAACCCCAATGGCTGCACGTCCAATCGTGGCACAGACGCTTGGCCGCAAGGCGATAAGATGGCGTTTACGGACACTACCATGCCTAATGCCAAATCAAAGGCAGGAGCCAATACAGAACAGCCAATTAGCAAGATTAGGATTAATACGATAAATAGAACCGTGTCCTTTAAATTCCTTGGCGGGATTATTCCCACAAGCAACAACATTGTTCTAAATGATATTCAGTTGCCGGAATTGAGACTTGACGAGGGTGACCAAACCATCAAGGTGAATGTCGAGAACAGAGGTTTGGACATCAATTCAATGCTCTTCACTTGGCATATCAATGGCGATGCTCAAACGCCTTACGAATGGACGGGCACGCTACCCTACGAAGACTTTGCAGAAATAACCATCGGCACGGCCAATCTAACTCGTGGCACACACCGAATTAATGTAACGGTAACCATCAACAATGATAGTCTTCCTGAGAATAATACGATGAGCAAAGAAATCACCGTACAGCTGCCGTTTATGACCGAAGACTTTGAGGGAGAAACTTCTGATTGGCATTTCGCCAACGGCACACAAACCAATCAATGGCATGTGGGTGCAGACCTCGCTTCGGAAGGCGAAAAGTCGCTTTATATTTCCAATAATAACGGCGATACCAATTTGTATACGACCAATAAGGTGAGCATGGTGCATGTGTATCGCGATGTGGAGTTTCCGACTTCGACCAAAAACTTCGACCTCTATTTTGATTTCAAAGGGATGGGACAACAGAATGCTTCAGGTACAGAGAGCCGAGATTATATGGAAATCCGAATTATGGGAACAGATGTAACCCCACAAGACAGCATTGCAATGACCGCAGGCGACAGTTTGGGACGCTATGTCAATCAAAGCACGTGGCAGAATAATCATCTGACGTTATCACCAACTTATTCCGGCACCACCAAACGTTTGATGTTTTCGTGGTATAATAATGCCACTCTCGGCACACAATCCCCTGCGGCAGTAGACAACATCATCATAACTACCCGCCCTGATTTGCCCACCCTTCATAGTATCGTGTTGAGTTCAAACGGAACCAATGTTTTTGATAGCGTAATGGTCGGTTATGAGGCTCCGGATGTGTTGACTGTGGCGATAACCAATATTGGCACAGAGGCCACCGGTGAGCTAACCATCGCATTAAGTGGCGAACATGCTGATAAATTTACGCTTTCAACGGCAACAGTTGCCAGTGTTGGCATCAACGGAAATGAACTATTTACCGTTGAGCGCACGATGGATTTGGATGCAGGCATTTATACGGCAACGGTTACGGTAAGTGGCGACAATGAAATTTCGGCAAGTTTCGAGGTGAGTTTCACGGTAGTTTCAAAGAATGACGATGCCGCCATAGAAATGCCAACGCTTGCCAAAGAAGTGCTTAAAGTACATCCAAATCCTGTATTTGATGACAAATTGGTGGTAGAAATCCCCAATAATGTAGATAGTAAAGCGGTAGAAATTTACACCCTTTCGGGGAAATTGATGTTAACCCAAGCCGTTAATCGTCCAAAAACAGAACTAAATCTTTCACACCTGTCAAAAGGCATGTATATTGTGAAAACAGGGGGGGTGTCGGCGATGGTTTTGAAACAGTAAGGAGTAAACAGGAAAAGTTCAGTTATATAAAAACTATGCATCGTGCGGTATGTAACTGGCGAATTTTCGGGATGTGCTTTCGGTCAGCAAGTTTAATCAAATGGGTATCCAAAGTATACCTTTTGATGTGGTTATTTCTGTTTTTTGAGAGATAAATTTGATAATCTAATATTTTTTTGTGCCTTTGTTACGAGCGTAACAGTTACAGCGGTAAATTTCATGAAAATAATTAGATTTTGATGTGGTTAGCGGTGGCTGAATTCAAAAAAATTTGACTAAATCATTTTTTTTTTGTATCTTTGCAGGCTATTGTTTTACTTGCAGAATTAGGACTTGTTATGTTTGCATACATCGAAGGAAAAATCAGTGAATTAACTCCAACTTATGTGGTTGTGGATTGTGGTGGCGTGGGGTATCTTATCCACATTTCACTACACACATATTCAGCTATTAAAGATTCTGAACGGGCTAAAATTCTGACCCACCATATCGTTAGAGAAGATGCGCAATTGCTTTATGGTTTTAGCAGTGAGCCTGAACGCAAACTATTTCTGCATCTCATCAGCGTTTCGGGCGTGGGTGCAAACACGGCACGAATGATGCAATCGGCCATGTCGCCGCAAGAACTGACGGATGCTATCCTTTCGGGAAACGCCAACAAAATTCAATCTGTGAAAGGCATTGGTGCAAAAACGGCGCAACGTGTGATTGTGGATTTGAGAGACCGTATTGCCAAAGAAGATTGGGGTACCAACTTTGCAACGGCTGAAACGACTTTGCAGGGAACGGCCAAAGACGAGGCTTTGTCGGCCTTAGTGATGTTAGGTTTCAATCGTGTTGCTGCCGAAAAGGTCCTGTTAAATATCTTAAAAATTAATTCAAACCTTTCTGCGGAGCTTTTGATTAAAGAAGCGCTTAGAATGTTGTAAACCTATTTCAAAAGTCCATTCGTTTGCTTAATTTTGTAAAATATCTCTTGTTCGGACACCTTGCACTTATGGCTGGAATGCTCTCTATGTCCCCATCGACGAGCCAACCTGCAAAATCAGCCGAGCCATCTGATGCGGTTGAGTTTTACGCACCAGCAGACGATTCTATACAACTCAAATTTCCATTGCCCAAAGAAAAACCGGATGGCTCAACACCTGCGGCCAAAGGCTTGCAAGGCAAAGATCCTAACGGCTCATCTACGGAAGTAACTTACGACCCGATAACTAACGAGTACAATTTAGAGCGAAACGTAGGCGGCTATCGTTTAGGCGGGCAAGCCATGAATTTGGAAGAATATGCCAAATACGATTTAAAAAAATCAACGCAAGACTATTGGAAATCGAAAAATGCGGCTAAATCCGGCACCAATAAAAGTTCTATAAGCGATTTAATTCCAGCCTTGCAGTTTAACAAAGACGATATTTTTGACCAATTACAAGGCGGCGGATTGTTTGACCTTAAACTCAATGCATCGGTTGAATTAATTATGGGCTTTATCCGTACTCGGCGTGATGATCCGTCTATGGATATTCGAAACCAACGCACAACGGCTTTAGACTTCGATTCTAAAATAGAGTTAAACTTGAATGCTCGGATTGGTAACCGTTTTGATGTTAAGTGGAACTATAATACAGAAGCCTTGTTTGCTTTTGACAATATCATCAAAACGCAATTTGAGGGAAAAGAAGACGACATTATTAAACTCGTTCAAGCCGGGAACGTGAGTTTTCCGTTGAATACAACCTTAATTCAAGGTAGTCAGAATTTGTTCGGCCTTGCAGCCAAACTTCAATTTGGGAATACATTTGTAACGACTGTATTTTCTGAACAACGCAGTGAATCGAAAACCCTTATGGTGGAAGGCGGAGCGCAAAGTACACCGTTCAACTTTAAGGCCGACGAATATGAGGATGACCGACACTTTTTCTTGTCTCATTATTTCCGAAACAACTACAACAATGCCCTTTCCAAACTTCCTGTCGTCAACTCCAACGTGAATATTTTGAAGGTTGAAGTGTGGGTTACCAATATCGGCTCGCCCGTTACGAACAACCGTAACATCGTTGCATTTACAGATTTAGCGGAGTCCAATCCGGGCAGTCCGGAACTCAGTAACGGTTTTCCGACAAACGAGGTCAACGGTCTGCTTCGTCAACTCGACATGGGGCAAACTCGGAATATCAATACCGCAGGAGCGTATTTGAGTGGAAGCCGAGGGCTAACCATCGGGCAAGATTTTGAGAAGGTAGAGAGTGCTCGCCGTTTGCAAGAAAACGAATATACGTTCAACAAACAATTGGGATTTATTTCGTTGAATACACGCCTAAACTCCGACCAAGTTTTGGCCGTAGCCTATCAATATCAAATCATCGGCAAAGATTCTGTTTATCAAGTCGGCGAATTTTCCGATCAAGGTATTACCGACCCTCAAGCCTTAGTTGTAAAATTGTTGAGAAGTTCGTCGCTCAATACCAAAGGCAATCTTTGGAAGTTGATGATGAAAAACATTTATAATTTGAATGCCTTTCAAGTCAGCCCCGAAGATTTCCGGTTGAACATTGTGTATGCCGGCGATGCGCAAGGTGTTATGACCGGCTATTTTGAAAATGGCCCGAAAGCTAATATTCCGCTGATTGAACTGTTTGGCTTAGACCGCATGGACGGCCAACAAAATCTGGTTCCGGACGGTGTATTCGATTTTATTGACAACGCCGGAACGAGTGGCGGTATTGTAGAATCTGCAAACGGCCGGGTTTATTTGCCATACGTGGAGCCGTTCGGAAAAGATTTAATCAAAATTTTTGGCGGGGATGAAGAAGCTGCGGAACAATACATGTTCAAAGAGTTGTATGAAAACACTCGCGTTGAAGCCCAGCAGTTTCCGATGCGCAACAAGTATTATTTCGAGGGCTCGTTTAAATCATCTTCGAGCAATGAAATTTCGATAGGCTCAATGAATGTTCCGCCCGGCTCAGTTCGGGTTATGGCGGGTAGCACGCCACTTGTCGAGAATGTGGATTATACGGTGGATTACATGCTTGGGCGAGTTCGCATCATCAACGAAGGTATTCTCAATTCTGGTGTTCCTATCAGCATTTCGAGCGAAAATAACTCTATGTTCAACATCATGACCAAGCGCATGTTGGGACTTCGTGTGGATCATATCTTCAGTAAGAATCTATCGTTGGGTGCAACGGTTATGAACTTGCACCAAAGCCCGATTACGCAAAAAGTGAATATTGGCGAAGACCCGATTTCCAATACCATTTACGGTTTTGATGTGTCGTATGAAGACGATTCACGCTTTTTGACGAAATTGGTAGATAAGATTCTTCCGTTTCAAACCAGTTCGACCGTTTCGCGACTAAACCTTTACGGCGAATTTGCCCATTTTATTCCCGGTCACTCTCGTGCCGTAGGCAAATCGGGAACCAGCTATATCGACGATTTTGAAGGCAGTAAAAGCACGTTCAACCTCAAAGACCATTTATCTTGGTATTTGGCCGGAACACCACAATGGCAACCCGATTTGTTTCCGGAAAGTGGTTTGCCTATCAATGCAACCGACATCAGGCGGTCTTTGGGACACCGGTATAATGTAGCCAAACTGTCGTGGTATATCATCGACTATATTTTTTACGACCGTCCACCTACGGGTATCAGTAAAAACGACCTTTCCGATCATTATACACGGGATATTTCCATGAAAGAAATTTTCCCGAATAAGGATTTGGATGCCTCGCAAACACCACGCCAGTCGACATTGAATTTATCCTATTATCCATCGGAGAAAGGGCCTTACAACTACGAGGTTGGCGGACTTGCAGGTTTTTCGAAAGGGATTAATTCAGATGGCAGTTTGATAGATCCAAGTTCACGATGGGCCGGTATCATGCGCAAAATCGACAACACCGATTTTGAAGCCAACAATGTGGAATATATCGAATTTTGGATGATGGATCCGTTTATAGGGCAACCTAATCATCCGGGCGGGAAACTCTATTTCAACTTGGGCGATGTGTCGGAAGATTTGTTGCGCGACGGACGAAAGGGCTTTGAAAACGGAATGCCAATTACAGCTGAGGTGGTTGACCTTGATAGCACCGTTTGGGGGCGTGTACCCAAAATTCAATCGCTGGTGCGGGCATTCGATAACGCCCCTAATTCCAGACAATATCAAGACATCGGTTATGACGGTTTGAGCTCTCGGAAAGGGGAGTATGATGATGAACAATCCTTTTTCACTTGGTATTTGGATGAAGTTTCGGCACGCTTTGGCGCAAGTGATGCGTTGTATAAAGCTATGGCCGACCCTTCATCCGACGATTTCCGCCACTTTATGGATGCTGATTGGAACGCATCTCAATCCGCCCATAAAATCTTGGAGCGCTACAAGGATTTTACCAATCCGGAAGGCAACTCTCCATCGTCAGCACAAAGTTCTGCAGATTTTCGCGCTCAACAAACCACGCATCCCAACACCGAAGACATCAACCTCGACAATACGTTGAACGAAGCCGAAAACTATTTTCAATACGAATTGGATTTGAAACCCGGCCAAATGCAGATTGGGCAAAACTATATTACCAACATTCAGAGAGCAGACAACGTTCGACTTGTAAACGGTACCGATACCAGCGTAACGTGGTATCAATTCAAAATCCCTATCCGCAATCCGGACAAGGTTGTGGGACAAATTCAAGGGTTCCAATCCATTCGCTTTATCCGGATGTTTTTAAAAGAATGGGATTCACCTGTAGTGCTGCGTTTTGCAACACTTGAATTGGTAAAAAGCGAATGGCGCAAATATGACAATTCATTGTTTGAGGACAATGCCTATATCACTCCGCCAACAATTCAAACCGAGTTTAATTTATCTACTGTAAATATCGAAGAAAACAGTAGCCGCGCCCCTATTCCCTACGTTACGCCGCCCAATATCGAACGTCAAATCGATTATGGTACTCAAAACTATATTCGCTTGAACGAACAAGCCTTGAGTTTGCAGGTGCTCAATTTGGCCGATGGCGACGCACGTGCGGTTTACAAAGTATCGGATTTGGATTTGCGCCAATTCAAACATCTGCGCATGATGGCTCATGCGGAAAAAGTGGGTTCGGAAGCCGACGACTTGACTGATGGCGACTTGGTTTTGTTTGTGCGTTTGGGTGCGGATTTCCAAGATAACTATTACGAATATGAAATCCCGCTTTCGCTCACGCCTTGGGGCACTTCGGTACCGGCAAGAGTATGGCCTTCCGAAAATGATGTGGATATTGATTTACAAAAATTAGTTGACCTTAAAGTGGCACGCAACGAAGCGCTTCGGGCTGCTAATTCCGGCATCTCCTATTCCACTCCGTTTGCACAAGAAATGGAAGGCGGACGGCGTTACTTAGTCGTTGGGTCGCCCTCGTTAAGCGCTGTAAAATCTATTATGATTGGGGTTAGAAATCCGAAGAAAATTCGGATCGTTGATGAGGACGACGGCAAATCCAAATCAGCCGAAGTGTGGATTAACGAATTGCGTGTTACGGATTTCATCGAGAAAAGCGGATTTGCCGCAACTGGACGGGCGCAAGCGATGTTGGGCGATTTGGGCAATGTGAATGTGTCGGGTACCTATACATCAGCCAATTTCGGGCAATTGGAAACACGCATTACCGAACTTCAACAAAACAATATAACATCCATAGACGTTTCTACCAATCTGGAATTGGGTAAGTTTTTGCCACCGACAGCCGGTGTGAAAGTGCCTGTTCACTATGATTATTCACGCAGTTTAAACAACCCCGAATACAACCCCTTAGACCCGGATATTAAAACCAATCGCGACATACAAACGTATGCCACGCAAGAGGAACGTGATGCGGTGCGGAATAAGATTCAAGATTTAGTGGTTCGCCAAAACATCAACTTCATGAACGTTCGCAAAGAATATACCGGCGAAGACAAAACACCACATTTCTACGATATTGAAAATTTTAGCGCCTCGTATTCCTATTCGGGAGAGCGTGCACGAAATGTCGACATCAAGTATAATAACCGTGATGTTCACCGGGGCGGATTTACTTACGCATTCAATGTGCCAAACAAACCTGTAACACCATTCGCCAAAACCGCTATGGCCAAAATAAAAGCCTTGGCGTTGATTTCGGATTTCAATTTCAACTATCTGCCGAAATCGTTTTCTTTCACAACGGAAATGTTGCGTGAGTTTAACGAAAACGAATTACAAAACAAAAGTCTATCCAACATCATCATTCGTCCCACGTATTTCAAGAAATTTGACTGGATACGGGTTTACGATTTGAAATGGGATTTTGCGAAAAGCATCCAGTTTGACTACAACTCTACGGCCAATGCGTACATTGCCGAGCCTATTGGAAAAATCGACACTCGCGAGAAACGGGATTCCGTGTGGCAAAACATTTTAAGCATGGGCGAAATGCGCGATTTTGACCAACGTGCCAATCTCGTGTGGACAGTGCCAATCAACAAGATTCCGCTGTTGGACTGGACTTCGCTATCGGCCAATTACAGCAGCAATTATCGCTGGACGGGCGCAACCAATGCCACACGTGAATTAGGAAACACTATTGAGAACTCCAATACACAGGCTTTGATTGGTAATTTCGATTTCATCAGATTGTACAACAAAGTGCCGTTTTTGAAAGCCATCAACACGCCTCGCCGAACTACACCAACACGAGCTCAACGTCCCGGACAACCGCAACCTCAGCAGCCCAAAACGCCAATCGGAGAAACGCTTTATCGTGGTTTCTTCCGCATGTTGATGGGTATTCGGAGTGCGAATTTTGAATATCGAGTTACAAACGGAATTTTGTTGCCCGGATTTATGGAAAGTCCCACACTTTTGGGTACAAACTTCAACTCGGCCATGCCGGGATTGCCGTTTGCTTTTGGCTCTACGCAAGACATTCGAGAAAAAGCGGCGTTTATGAATTTACTCAGCCGAGATTCGTTGCAGAACAATCCATACATGGAGAAGTTCAACAAAACGATTTCCGCAAGCATGCTGTTCGAACCGTTTACGGATTTCCGAGTGCAATTCAACGCCAACATGACTAAGGCCGAAGACAACAGTGTGTTTTACAAATACGACTGGGAACAAGAGCGTTTTAGAGAATATTCGCCCCAATTCGGCGGTAGTTACAACATCACAACCATTGCTTGGAAAACCGCTTTCGCCAAAGATAATTCAAGCAAAGAAAGTCCAATTTTCCAAACCTTTTTGGATAATCGTCAAACCATTGCCGACCGTTTGGCGCAAAACAATCCAAACTCCATTGGCACGGTTCAAGATTCGCTTTCGGGACATTACTATCCATTTGGCTACGGCCCCACTTCGCAAGAGGTTTTGATTCCGGCATTTATTGCCGCTTATTTGGGACGAGATGTCGAAAAGGTAAGCCTGTCGGCCTTTCCGAAAATCCCTATTCCGAACTGGAATTTGACTTACAACGGCCTCACGAAACTTAAATTCTTGAAAGATGTGTTCAACCGCATTAGTTTGCAACATGCTTACCGCTCAACCTATTCGGTGGGCTCTTACGTTAGAAACATGGGCTTTTCATACGACCAAAACGGCATGCCCTACCAATTGGACATGGGCGGTGTGAATTTCGTTGGCGAATCGCTCTACGATAATATCATGATTTCGGAACAATTCTCGCCCCTGCTCAAAGTGAGCGTGGAAATGAAAAATAATCTGCAAGTCAATGCCGAGATAAAGAAATCCCGAAATATG
>JAITVC010000139.1 GCA_031286005.1 Bacteroidales bacterium | reverse complement strand
AATAAAATTTGTTGTGACACCACCTGTGTTCCAACGGTAAGCCAATGTCGTATCTAATGCTATTCTTGGCGGCATTGTGAATTCTTTAACCGCGATTGTGGACAATTTAGTCGTTTTGGACCGTACGCTAAATCCGTTTTGTCTTACCCCCTCATAAGTCCACGCTGAATCCGAAGAATATTGCGTACTTGACCAATATGGACCTATAGGATCAAACAGACCGCTACCGCCATTTTCCATAATTGTAGGGATGTATAAAATCCAGTTCATCATCACCAAGTTTAACAGACCTGCGGAAGGGATAAACCAACCATTGTCAAAATCCACCGAACAGACCATGTGTGCTGAATCAGAGTCTGCGGCACAATTGCTATAGTTTTTTAGATGCTGCGTGTTGGTATAGCCGTCCATATCAAGCAAAGCCTGCCACATAGCGGTAATGGTATCAAGCCCTTTCATTTGTGGAATTTCGGAAATAAGCGTGTTTTTGCCATATTGAACACTATACAAAGGAATTATACCATTGAGCGCAACCATATATCCTTTAGTTTCTTCGGGATTAATCCAAGCCACCACACCTTCCACACTACCATCGGGATTCGTTATCAAATCCCCGATTTTAAGGCGTGATGCTTGCCCCAAAGTTTGGGCGTGGAATCCGATTAGGAATAAAGTGTATAGGAGGAGGTTCTTTACCATAGTGAACAATCAGAACAGTTTATATTATTTTCCAATGTCCGGTTTTGTTGGGACCAATCCTCACAATAACCCCTTTTTCTCTCAATTGGCGCAAGTTGTTTTCTATGGTGCGAACCGGTTTTTTTAGTCTTTGTGCCATTTCAAAGGCTTTTATATGGGCATTTTCTTTGATTAATTCGAGGATTTCTATTTGTGCTATTGGTAAATTGCTGAATACACCACCATTTGTACCACCATTTGTACCACCATTTGTACCACCATTTACACCATCATCCGAAGGTTCATTATTGTCAACATACTGACACACTGAATTTTCAATCGTGTCGAGCATGAAATTTACAAACGGTCTGCAATCTATTTCATTATCACTGTTATGGGATTTCTGTAAGGCTTCGTAATATTTTTCCTGACTGAAATAAATCATGGTTTCGACAGGTAGCCATTCAAAAAGGTCGTTCCATTTCGAGAGCATGAGTGTTTGCCAAAGTCGTCCAATTCTGCCATTTCCATCTCGGAAAGGATGAATACGCTCAATCATAAAATGCACAATTGAACTTTTTATCAAATCATGTGTGTTTGATTTTTTTGCCAATTCAAATAACTCCGAAATCAGCGAAGGTACTTGTTTAGCGTCTGCTCCCAAATGCACGGTTTCGCCTTTATTGTTGATAACCTTCACGCCAACCGTTCTAAATTGTCCGGATTCTTGAATTAAATCGGTGGTAATATATCGGTGCGCATTCAAAAAATCATCGACAAGATACGGATTAAATTTGGGAATTTGTTCGTAGGCCGAGAACGCATTTTTGACCTCCTTAATGTCCTGCAAGGGTGCAAACACAACTTTGTTGTTAATTACATCAAAAACTTGATTCACCGTTAGTCGATTGCCCTCTATCGCAGTGGTGGAGCTAATCGAAAGGATCCGGTTATTTCTACGCAAAAGCAAAACATCTTTCGACTGCTCTTCCGAAATCTTCGCACGTTCCAAAAGGGCGTAAATTCGACCAATTTGTTCATGCCATAAGGGATTATCTGAAAAAAAACGGTTCATTTAGATGTTATGATTAATTGTAAAGTATAGAATTGTCGTGCAAAGATACGACTTTTTTCTGAATTTTAACCCATTCTCATCATTTTACCAAATCAAAATACCGAATCTGCCACGTAAAAAAGATGGCGTGTTTATCTACAGCAACCAAAGTTCCGTTTTGATCAATAACGAACGCATTCTTTTCATCTTGTTGTGTGGATGTCCACCATTTTAGAACAGCGAATGCGAAAGCATCAAAAGCCCCAAAAACAAAAGGTTGTCCTCCACCGGCAATCTCAAACGATTTGTAGATTAACGAAGAATTCGCAAATAATACCTTCATTTGCCCTGCTGCCGGCAAAAACCAACCGTTGTGAAATTCAACCGACCATGCTGCTGTTGTTGATCCAAAATCATCCAAAGAATCAATAGCGGCTCTCATCGCAAGCGTGTTTTGATAGCCGGCAGTGTCGGCAATAAATGAAAGATTAACAGCTAATGCAAGATTGGTTACAACACCCGGCACCAAAACCGTATCGCCCCAACAACCCTCGCCAATATAATCCAAGTTGTCTTCATGATTAACACGAAGCGTTATATCTGCCACCCAACACTGTGTGCGCTCAGGATTAATCCAATAAATCACACCTTGCGCAGTTTTGCCGGATGCAGGAAAACTTTCGGGCGTTTCAACGGTTTCGTCGGTACATAAAATATCGCCGATTTGTACGATTCGCGATAAATCTACCATCTTACTGTTTGAAACCACGTTGAGTTCCACCGAATCGTCTATACAAATCACATCTTTCGGTGTTTGGATTTCTATTTCCGGTGTTGGAAACACGTAAAGATACAGGGTTCGCGTGCTATCACAACCGCTTAGCGTGGAATATTTTTGCACAAACGTGTAAACTCCTGCGCTATCTTGACGTGGGATATTAAAATCGTTTTCGTTATAAGCCGAACCCGTGCAAATGGAATCTTCAAACGGAAGATAATGCGATAATTGAGGCTCTACAAACAGTTGCAAGGTGTCTCCTTCGCAACCATTTTCGGCATAAAGTTTAAGGGTGTCGGCAGGCGTTTCGTAGGTAAATTGCAACGCTATTTGTGATAAATTTCGACTATTTATAATGTTTACACTTTCCGGAATAATCCAATTAAAACCGGTAAAAAGATCAGCATCCGGCAGAGTGTAGGTTTCCATTTCGCCGGTGCAAGGCTTGGCATTTCCTAAAATATTTTTCGGAAACGAAACTCCAGAAGGACTTACCGTAAGCTTCAAAAAGAAGACGGCATCGCAAGTGCTGCCACCGGAAGGAAACACCGTATCATACCAAATTCCAACATCCGGTTTTGAGAAATTAAATCCGTTTTCGATATAATCTTCACCATAACAAATGGCTTTCTCAAAGTAAGTAAATCGCTGTATAACCGTTAAATTCAGCAAAGCCGTTATGTTTCCCGAACACGTGGCTCCATCATAAAGGCTGTTGATATGCGTAAATGTCCCAATTTTAGACTGCGGCGACAAATCGAAATCATTCTTGGCGTAGGATTCGCCTTCACAAATAGTGTCGTAAATAGTAGTATCTTTTGTAAACGGTACATCATCGGAGACGTAGGCGTTGAGCGTGAATTGGCAACCGGTAACGGACGTAATCAAACAACTTGCCGCAATCGGATTAGCATCTTTATACACAAATTTGCTTGATGTTGTGGTGTCGCCGTTCGTCCATGCGTAGCTTTCGCAAAACGGCGGTGCGTTGAGTTCTACGGTGTCGCTTGTACTTGAACACGTCAAATCCAACTTATTCGACAAACATTCCGCCGTAAAATACGCATAACCGAAGTGTCCGCTTGCCTTGCAATCGTAAGTAACAAATTGCACTTTGATGTTTTGCCCGATGTAGTGCGATAAATCCAAAGCCACCGTTGTCCAAGGTCTCCAGCGAATGGGACATCCTCGACCGTTGTACGTCTCAAATCCCGGAATACCGGCCGTTGCCGTAATATCATATTCGGCGCAAGGATCAATCAATTCATCAACATCATTCAAAATCCTAACGATAAAACGAGGTTGATCCTTCAGTATATGTCCGGGATCTTCAAGCACTACAGCGAATTTAACAGACAACAGCGATTTGTCTTTTTCAACAGTAAAATTGTACGTAATCGCTTCCGCTTGTGCACCTGTGTACTGATTTCCAAGCCGAATCGACACGCTGTCGCCTTCGGGAATCATTGGCAATCGGTTGCCTGTATTCGGGTCAAGTCCATGTCCTGTAATCCGCGTGTGCCGCCCACCCATAATACCGGTGTCTTGAAACGGATTATCGGTTCTTCCGTAATTACACACCACCCACGGCGCCTTCAAATCCGTGAAATCCGGCGATGTCGGGCAAACGGATTGTCCAACAGCCGTAGAGAATAAAATCCCCAAGACACTTAGAAGTAATAGTTTCTTCAATAACATTGTTTTTCAAATGCAAAGATACAAAAAATATTTGAGATGGACATCATTTCATTTTTTTGTTTGGGATTTTTTTTGTAACTTTGCAAAAAATAATTAGTTTTGTAATCATTTATGAAAGTATATCTTGATAATTGTTCTTATAGCAGACCATTTGACGATCAACAGCAAATGCGCATTTTTTTGGAAACTCAAGCAAAATTGCACATTCAAAAGTTAATAGTTGAAGGGCATTTACAGTTAACTGTCTCATATATTTCACGCTATGAAAATGGAAACAGTCCCTATTCGAGAAATAAATCAACGATAGAAAAGTTTTTCGAGAATGCAACAACTTATGTGGACATTAACCGAGCAAAAGAAATAGAGATTTTTGCAATCGAAATTATGAAATATGGCATCAAAGCAAAAGATGCCTTGCATATTGCTTGCGCAGTAGAAGGTAAATGTGATTTTTTTATCACGACAGATGATGAGATTCTAAAAAAATACAAAAACAACGATATTAAAATTTGTTCACCGATTGAATTTATAAATTTAAGGGAGGATTATTATGTATAGCACAGCAGTTATTATGAATGCCGGCATGGACTGCCTTGTCGAAAAATTAGGTCCTATTGAAACCGAAATTTTCATTTCGCAAATTATTCGTGAGCCTTTTGATTATACCAAATGGCAACGAGAGCATTATGCCGATTTTTCGGTAAGTGAACTCAATAAAATGGCTATTAATTACGCGATGGACAACGCAAACCGATAATTAATTTCCAAAAATTTGGTAATTTCAAAAAAAAATCGTAACTTTGTAG
>JAITVC010000020.1 GCA_031286005.1 Bacteroidales bacterium | reverse complement strand
AATCAAAGAACACATAACGCAAAACGATGATGTTTTTGTATGGTCGTATTCCTACGGAACCAATCGAGGCTTGGCAATTGAGCCACTATACAAGACCGTTCCAAAAATTGTGGCAACAGATCCAGAACTTTACAACCTTTTAGTTATTGTTGACACATTGCGTATGGGACGTACGCGAGAAGTAAAGATTGCCATTTCCGAACTTGATAAATTTCTTACAAATGACAGAAAACAAAGAACGTGTTGAAACGATTGCAAAGGCATTGGGTGAATTATCCGAACAAGTTGTATTTGTAGGAGGTTCTGTTGTTGAGTTTTACGCCGATGCTCCGAACACCTCAGATATACGCCCCACGCTTGATGTGGATTGTGTGATTCCGATTCAAAGTCGGAGTAAATATTGGAAATTGGAAGAAAAACTTCGCCAAAAGAAATTTCAAAATGATAGTTCGACAGGTGCGCCTATTTGTCGATGGATTTTTGCCGGTATTGTTGTGGATATTATGCCCGATGACCCTAATATTTTAGGATTTAGCAACCAATGGTACAAAGCAGGTATTGAACATCGTATAAAACATCAAATTTCTGAATCTGTTTCGATTTATATCTTGCCGGTGGAATACTATTTGGCAACTAAATTTGAAGCCCTACAATCTCGTGGAGGCTCCGATTGGCGAGGCAGTAGCGACTTGGAAGATATTATCTACATTTTGAATAATACGGTCAGCATCGTTCATTCCATTCAAACAACGATGGACTCAAATCTAAAAAATTATTTACAAGAAAACATTCGACTATTACTCAAAGAGCCTAATATCACGGAAATCATTGAATGTATGCTATCGTTTGATGAACAAAACCGAAAAACCTATATTTACGATATTTTACTGGAATTATCACAAGAAAAAAATTAATATTTTGACCATAAAACTATTCTTAATATGAATGAACCAATCTTAATAATTGAAAATCTTTCGCATCGCTACAGCGTGAAATGGGCGGTGAAGGATCTCAATTTAATACTCCCTAAACGTGGAATTTACGGCTTGTTGGGCTCCAATGGGGCCGGCAAATCCACCACGATGAATATCACGTGTGGTATCATCAAACAAACCGACGGACGAGTGCGCATCTGCGGTATTGATACGTTGGAAGACCCGATTGCGGCCAAACGCAAAATCGGTTTCTTGCCGCAGAAACCGCCATTGCACATGGAACTCACGGTGAAGGAATATCTGGAACATTGCGCCGGATTGCGCCTAATTCCGCAAGATAAAGCCAAAGCAGCCGTTCATCGCGCAATGGAATTGTGCAACCTCGTTCACTTCAAAGACCGCTTGATTAGCAACCTTTCGGGTGGCTATCAACAACGGGTGGGCATTGCGCAAGCCATCATTCACGAGCCGGAAATTGTGATTTTGGATGAGCCTACAAACGGCCTCGATCCGAACCAGATTTTGGATGTTCGGGGCTTGATTCGCAACATTGCACAAGACCGCACGGTGATTCTTTCTACACATATTTTGTCGGAAGTGCAAGCCACGTGCGACCATATTTTTATGATCGAACAAGGCACGCTGATTTTCGACGGACCGCTTGCGGAATTTGATAGTTATATTGTTCCCGAAACGATTTTCGCGTCGCTTCTGGAAATGCCGGCAGTGGAGCAATTGCAAGCCATTCCGGACATCGGAAGTGTAACATCGCTCGGCGGAACACGCTACCGAATTAAAAATTCCAATCCGAATGCCGCCATCGAGGCGTTGGTGCAAGAAAGCGTGAAAAAGAATTGGAAATTGAACGAAATCCGTTTGGAAAAATGTTCGATGGATGATATATTCGCAGAGTTGTCTAAAAAATCAAGTAAAATGTAATAATTCGCTTCGCGAATGGTGAACGGTAAAGGGTAAACGGTAAAAAACCCTTGACCTTTTACCCTTAACCTTTAACCTAAAATAGTAATGAAACAAATATTCAGAATATCAAAAACCGAACTCCAAGTCTTATTCTATTCGCCGATTGCTTGGTTTGTCTTGGTTATTTTCGCGTTTCAATGCGCAGGAATGTACACCGGTTGGATTTCGCAATGGGGCGAAGTGATGCAGTTGGGCGGACGGGCTTACCAAATGACCGAAACCATGTTTATGGGCATCTTTGGGATGTTTCCACGAATCGACCGGCAATTGTTCTATTATATTCCGTTGCTCACGATGGGATTGGTGAGCCGAGAATTGAGCAGCGGCTCAATCAAGTTGCTCTACTCATCACCGATCAGCAACACACAAATCATCATGGGAAAATTCATGGCCATGGCGATTTACGGTTTTATCATGGTTGGCATTTTAGGCTTGATGTATATCCACGCCGCTATCGTGATTGATAACTTCGATTGGGCGTTTCCGCTGGTTGGACTTTTGGGCCTGTTTCTCTCCATCTGCGTGTATGGCGCAATCGGGATTTATATGTCGAGTTTGACTTCGTATCAAATGGTGGCGGCGCTGTCCACTTTCGTTGTATTGACGGTGCTTTCGCAAGTAGCCGGTTGGTGGCAAAGCATCGACTTTGTGCGTGATATCACGTATTGGTTGTCGATTCGTGGTCGTTCCACTACATTCCTTAGAGGGATGCTTTGTTCGGAGGATTTCCTTTACTTTGTGGTAGTAACTGCATTGTTTGTGGTGCTGACGATTTTCAGGTTGAATTCCAAACGTGAAAAACTCAGTCGTGTTACCACATTGAGCCGCTATGGTATTTTGTTTGTGGTGGTGATTGGTATCGGCTACATGAGCTCTCGCCCGAATCTGAAAATGTATTGGGATGCTACGCATTTCGACCGAAACACCATTCCAAAAGGCAGTTTGGATGTGTTGAACGAACTCAAAGGTCAAGGCAAAATGACCATTACCACGTACAATAATATCTTCGATGAAGAACGGTTGTCGATTATGATTGGACCCGAAGGCGAAGTGTTCGATATGAAATCGTTTGAACAATACATTCGTTTCAAATCGGATATTTCGATGAAATACGTGTACTACTATTCGACCAAAGGCTTTGGTTACAATGCGTACAAACAACGCCACAAAGATAAAACCGACGAAGAAATCATCGAAATTTTGTGCAAACGGATGCGGTTAAATCCAAGTCGTTTGCTCACCGAAGAACAAGTTTTGGAATTAGAACCGGGCTTGGCGGATGAGGATTTCCGTTTGGTAAAAGTGGTAACGATGGAAGACGGTCGCAAAGGCTTTATCCGCTATTTCAACGATATGATGGCACGTCCGTTTGATCGGGAAATCACGGCCACGTTCAAACGCATGATCCTTGAAAAATTTCCCAAAGTGGCGTTCCTTTCGGGAACAGGTCGTGTGATTACGCAAGGTGGCGATATGAATTACAGTAATTTTACGGACAAACTGAACCGTACTTCGCTCTACAATCAAGGCTTTGACGTTACCAGTGTGGATTTGAAAACGCCGATCGATGCCGATGTCAACATCATGGTTATCGCCGATATGAATTTCACGATGACGCCGGAGCAAAAAGCCAACTATCAACAATTCATTGATCGTGGCGGCAACCTCTTTATTTTGGGCGAGCCGGTAAACTACCAATACACTAATGCCATTGTTGAACAATTTGGTGTGAAAGCCCTTGCCGGACGTATTGTGCAAGGACAAGAC
>JAITVC010000281.1 GCA_031286005.1 Bacteroidales bacterium | reverse complement strand
TGAGGTATAGCTCCATTTGCCCTTTATATTTGGGTTGAAATCGACCTGTTTTGAGTTCAATTATCACCAAACGCTTCAAGTCCCTGTGAAAGAACAATAAATCTATTTTGAAATCATCGCCGTCAACAATAATTCGTTTTTGTCGTTCCATAAATGCAAATCCACTTCCAAATTCGAGAATAAATTTCTCTAATTCGAGCAAAATGGCATTTTCCAAATCGGTTTCCAAAAAATTATCTTTCAACCCCAAAGTATCTAACAAGTAAGGGTCTGTGAATACATTGAACGGAACTTTTGAACTTTCAGTTAGTTGAGTATTAGCAATTTCTTGTCGTTCAAATGGCTTACGAGCAATTTGTTTGCGTAATTCTCTAATGCCGAATTGGCGTTCTGCTGCATCTTTAGCATAAAATAACCGGGCTTGCTTATCTTTAATTCGCATAATTTCGCATAAATGCGACCAACTTAAAAATGGAATAAAGTTGGCAATTTCATTTATATCGTCAAAAACGATTGCAAAACGTTTCATTCGGTACAAATTAGCCTCAAAAAAAGATTTGCCGTAGTTTTCAACCAATTTTGTCGACACTGTCGACAAAATCTGTTTTCCGTATTGGGCACGCATATCTCCCAGTATTACAGAATTGATGTACGTCCCTATTTCCCAAAACATCAAAATGATTTGGTTGTTTACCAAAGACACTGCATTAAATTTTCGCTGTTCTATAATTTTAGAAACATTAGCAAAAATAATACGTTCTTGCTCCGCATCGGATAATTTAATGATAGTATTATTCTTTTGTATTTTACTCATTTCGGCTCGTTGAAATTTTTGAATTTTTTTGCAAAGATACAAAAAAAAATGAAATTAAAACCACCAACCTCAAATCCACCACCCCCTATGTTAAATCACCCCCCACCGATGCGCCTTATAAATAGCCTCTGCAGCTGTGCCGGCTTGTAGTTTGTCGTACAACGTTCGTTTTTTGCGATTGAAGTTGGTTATTGGCATATTATTTAGATGTTCACAAATTTGTTTGTCGGATAAGCCTTTTATCATCCATTCTAAAACCATTAACTCCTCGTCGGTTAGAATCGGATTGTGGTATCTTATAAGGTCGTTGTCTATAAACGTGTATTGTTCCCCGGTTCTGCGATTTTAAATCGTTGGGCATCCCGATTTGTGGTTGGGCGACACCGAAACTTGGCACAGCCCCAACCATAGATTGCCGTTTTTACATAATTTGTAGGGAACGATGATATGACTAAGAATAATCTGTTTCCCCTTTATCGTTGTTATTTTTAAATCGTAGGCAAAAGCCAAATGTTTGCGGTCGGCTTCGGGGCACGAAAAAAAGAATTCATACATTTTTACGTTTACTCGGCTCATCCAATTCCATTCTTTGTTCGATAATATGCGTTCAAAAAAATCAAAACCCTCTTGGTCTGCCAATGCCTTGGAAAATCCACCTAAAATAGGTGCTGATAGAGAACTAACAACAATTTCTTGGCGATAGTAATCCAAAAAATAATAACTATTATTTCCTTCCGTATGGTTAAACGATGTCAATATGTTTTCAAGTTCTTTCCGGCTCGATATTAGAAGTTGCCGGGGCGAAAGATTAAAGTCTTTCCGTGTAACGACAGATACTTTCATGTTTATTAGAATTGATTTTGATTATTATCCAAATAGTAAAATTTAGGAAAAACAGATACCGATTCGTTCCGCACCAGTTTCAAAAAAATATCTGTACACATACCACCTAACAACCACGACGCTATTGATAATTGCGGTGGAGACGGTGGGGATTGGGACAGTAGGGGCGTATGCAATACGCCCCTACATTGGGCGGTGTATTCGGTCAGCATATTCCTAAATCGATCGATATAAATACCTTTTTGGGCAAGCACATCCAGCACATAGTTGGCAACGGTAATTTCCATGCCCCTATATTCGTTGCTCAAAAGCCTAAGGTTTGGGCTTTCTTTGGTTAATACCAAAACCAATCCGCCATAACCAAAATTGTAAGGATGAACAACCGGAATGCCTTTTTTTACACACACCTCATCAAAAATCAACGGAGCATCAGAGGTAAAATCTATCGCATTCACAGCAATGTCGGCGCCTGCCAAATGCTCCGCCATATTGTCTGCCGTCAAAAACACATTCGAATATGTGATATTCGCATTCGGGTTGATATGTTTCAAATGCTCAAAAAGTGCCACACATTTAGGCTTCCCAACATCATTCAGCCGATAGTTTTGCCGATTGAGGTTGGATAATTCCACCGTGTCGCCATCAATCAAATGTAACGTTTCAAAACCCATGCGCAAAGCACATTCAGCAATCACACTGCCTATACCCAAACCGCCAAACACGATTTTAGTCCTGCGAATTTGCTCTTGCTCCGCCTCACCAATATAAAGTCTATTTCTCTTATACATATAATCTTAAAAATCGTAAATAATAAAAACGCAAATCATAACACCTTTAACCTTTTACCCTTTGCCGTTAACCCTTTCCAAGCAGGTGCTTATGTTTATCCACAAACGGTTGCAATCCAGCTCCCGAAATGAGCACAGGCAAAGCATTAGAACCCAATATAAATTTTTCGGCACTCAACGGCTCTGCAAAAACGCCAAATTTAGGAAATATCTTATGTACCTTGCTGTC
>JAITVC010000222.1 GCA_031286005.1 Bacteroidales bacterium | reverse complement strand
GTACCACTCGCAGCATCCGCTCTACCGCCATACCATCCACCGCCACCGCCACCATTGCCGGTAGCGCCTGTTTTGGGCTGACTTCCGCCAACTTGACCTGTACCAAAAGAATAGCCTGCATTTTGTGTAGATGACGCACCTGTATGAACACCTCCATTTAAGCCGCCACCAACGCCAACAGTTTGATTACCGCCACCACCACCAGCAACCATGATTCTTGAGCGTAAAGATGTTGCATCATTCCAAGCACCCGAAGAAACCCGGATGTCCGATGCTCCACCGCCACCGCCACCAACGTCATCGTTGTTCGACCCTGCATCGTTACCGCCTTTGGCTCCACCATTCCAACCACCAGCTCCGCCTGTAGCACCATACCCGCGAGATCCTGTACCACCTACATAGCAGTAGATTACCTTCTGTGTCGACAAAGTTAAAATACCTTTTGAATATCCACCATTTGCCCCGTTTGCAGTAATATTTTTATTAACCACCTGTTGTCCACCTTGTGCCCCCCAGCATTCAATTACGTATGTGCCGGGATGTAAAGAGAACGCTCTATATGCCCCCGTATAATCAAAATTATCAATTAAAGGTGCTACGGTATGAAGGCCACTAATATCCGAGGTGTCTGAACCATGTGAGTTCGTAACTACGACATAATAATAAAGCGTTGAAACAGTCTCGCGCGAGGGAGTATAAGAATCACTCGTTGCATCAGCGATAAGCGTGCCGCCGGTTGTACTGTTTGCTGTATTGGAATACCATTGATAGGTAAAAGGTCCGGAGCCAACCGCATTTACAGATAGTTTATTAAAGTCAAATAAATCAACTCCAACAGCACGGTGTTCGGCCATTGCAGAGGGGTGGGTGCAAACGATAGGCACAATTTGGCTTGCAGCATCCACAAGTATACAACAACCAAAAACATCATTGCCTTTGACCGCTGTGGTATTATTTTCAATCGTTGAGTTAATAATTTCAAGGCTTTCTTTAGCATAGACACCACCGCCATAGGCCACGGCCGTGTTGTTAATAATCTTGCAATTTTCAATCACGGTATTATCTTCGGCATAAACACCGCCACCGCTTTTGTGAGGATTGTTTTGGGCATTGCCGTTTTGAATGGTAAAACCATTGAGTACGGCCGAGGGTTCAAGCCTAACCACAGAACCGTATTTGTTTTGTGCATCAATAATCGTCGGATTACTCGCCATATTGCGAGCGGCTATGGAAGATTCGGTTCCTGTAAAGCTGCCATACAGTTTTACTGAAATTGGGACGGTGAGCATGGTTTTAGGGTTGTAAGTGCCGGCTTGCACCCAAACCTCTGCGCCGGAAGTGGCTTTTTTTACCGCCGTTTCCAAATCGCAAGCATCCGCCCACGAATTACCGGATCCGGTAGCATTAGGTTTAACATAGATTACACTCTGCGCATGCAGGATTATCACAGAAAACATCAAGAAAGAAGAAAGTAATTGTCGTTTCATAATCGTTGTATTAAGGAATTACGGTAGCAAAGATACAAAAAATTATTTAAATAGCAAACTTTTATGCTATTTTTTTTGTATCTTTGCAATCTCAAAATAAATAGTATCACTTATGAACAATGTAGCTGAGTATCTACTCCAAATTAAAGCCGTCAAACTCAATAATCAAAATCCATTTACTTGGGCATCCGGACGCAAATCTCCAATTTATTGCGACAATCGTGTAACACTGTCGTATCCCGAAATCCGTACGTATATTCGCGACCAATTCGTGGCCATTATTCGTGAAAAATATGCTTCTGCTGATGTTATCGCAGGCGTTGCTACGGGTGGAATTGCTCAGGGCGCATTGGTGGCACAAATCCTTGAAAAGCCGTTTGTCTACATTCGTGCCGAAGAAAAGAAACACGGGATGCACAACCGTATTGAAGGTCATATTGCAGAAGGACAGAAAGTTGTAGTTATTGAAGATTTGGTATCCACCGGGAAAAGCAGTCTTTTGGCTGTGGATGCTTTGAGAGAGGCCAATTGTGAGGTGCTGGGGATGGTGGCTATTTTCACGTATACGCTTCAAACAGCTACGGATAACTTTGAAAAGGCGAATGTGCAATTAGATACCTTAACCGATTATCCTACACTTCTCAAACAGGCTGTAGCCAATGGTTATGTTACAGAAAATGATTTGGCATCCTTGAACGAATGGAGTGCGAATCCCGAAAAATGGTCTAACGATAGAATGTAAAACATCATGACAAAAATTGAAAGCAAACCATTAGAAATACAAACATCGGCCAAAAACATATTTGCCTACTTGTCGGACTTTAACAATTTCGGCAAACTGATGCCGCCGCAAATCACGAATTGGAAATCCACAATAGATACTTGTTCGTTTACTATTCAGAATATGGCTACTTTAGCCATGCGAATTAAAGAAAAGGTTGAGCCGACAAAATTAGTGATTACGTCCGAAGCACCATCGCCGTTTCCGTTTGATTTGATTTGTGAGTTTGAGGAACTGACTGAAAATGCGTGTCGAAGCACCATTCGTTTTCATGCCGACATGAATCCTATGTTGGCAATGATGGCCAAAAACCCCCTCCAAAATTTTGTGAATATGCTCAATGAACAATTGAAGAAATCATTTGAATGAGAAAAAAATATCCAATTCAATTTGAAGTAACCATAGAGGGCCTTGCCGCCGAAGGAAAGGCCTTAACACACATCGACCAAAAGGTCTGTTTTGTGCCGTTTGCAGCACCGGGCGATGTGGTGGATTTACAGATAACGAACAAACGTAAACAGTTTTTAGAGGCCAAGGTTATCCAATATCACAAACTTGGCGAAATCCGCCGAAAACCGATATGTGAGCACTTTGGCGTGTGTGGCGGTTGCAAATGGCAGCATTTGCCGTATGAAGTCCAATTGGCACACAAACAACAAACCACCATAGACCATCTGCAACGGATTGGCCACTTGGAGTTGCCTGACATTACGTCCATTTTAGGCTCTGAGAGCGAATATCTTTATAGAAATAAACTTGAGTACACGTTTTCAAATCGCAGATGGCGTACAGCAGAAGAAATGGATGCCCCAATGTCTGAAACCAATGCTCTTGGTTTCCACATTCCCGGATTGTTTGATAAGGTTTTGGATATTAATCAATGTCATTTGCAAAACGAGCCGTCAAATGCCATTCGGTTGTTTGTGAGAGACTATGCCGTGAAGCATGATTTGTCGTTTTACGACGTTAAATCTCACGAAGGTTTTTTGCGTAACTTGATGATACGTAACACAACAATTGGGGATTGGATGGTTGTTATGGTGTTTGCATACGAAGACAACGCAGAGATAAACGCTTTAATGTCGGCTATCCAACAACAATTCTCTCAAATCACCTCACTAATGTATGTGATAAACGAGAAACTCAACGATACCATTCATGATTTGGATATTCAACTCTTTCATGGCAAGGATTTTATTACAGAAGAAATGCCTGCTTTTGAAACCGGACAACCGCCCTTGAAATTCCGAATTGGCCCTAAATCATTCTATCAAACCAATTCCGTTCAAGCTGGAAATCTATACCGAATTGGTGCTGACTGCTTGAATCTTAAAGGCGACGAAACCGTTTATGATTTATATACCGGTGCCGGGACTATTGCGCAATATGTGGCCAAGTCCGTGAAAAAGGTTGTCGGAATTGAATATGTTGAATCGGCCATTGAGGATGCAAAAATCAATGCCAAACTCAATAATATTGAAAATACGGCCTTTTTTGCAGGCGATATGGTGGATGTTTTGAATGATGGTTTTGTGAAAGAACACGGCAAGCCGGATGTGATTATAACCGACCCGCCACGTGCCGGAATGCACCCAAAGGTAGTTGAACAAATTCTTACGATAAATCCTAATAAGATTTTATATATCAGCTGCAATTCGGCTACACAGGCACGAGATTTAGCCTTGCTGAAAGAGGCCTATCGCATAACCCATGTTCAAGCTGTGGATATGTTTCCTCAAACGCATCATGTGGAAAATGTAGTCTGTTTAGAGAAGCGGGCTTAAAATCTGCAACAGAGCCTCAAAGTTTACACTTTCGGCGGACAGTGTGATATTGGCCTGTTTATAGAACGGCTCTCGTTCGGCCAAATGGGTTTCTATCTTGCTAATGGCTTCTTCTTTGGACAAATTTGCTAAAAGCGGACGTTTTGCATTCGACTTTGCATATCGGTAATAGATGGCTCCAACAGACGCTTCCAAATAGATAACGCTTCCAATTTCTTTCATCACTTGCACATTGTTGCCGAAACAGGGCAAACCGCCTCCTGTTGAAATAATCACATTATTTGGATAGTTTCTCAATTCTTCTAAAATCCGGCGTTCAGCCGCCCGAAATGCTGCTTCACCGTGTTCTGCGAAATAGGTTGGAATGGTAGTTTGATGCTGTTTCTCAAACATCACATCCGTATCTAAGAAATCATAATTCAGTTTCTTGGCCAACTGCTTTCCAACGGTTGTTTTACCGCTGTACATATACCCGATGATGAAAATCTTCATAGCCTTGTTACTTCGATTTGTCCAACGTAAAAGAAAACGTAGTACCTTCGCCCAACGTGCTTCTTATTGTGATATTTTGGTTGTGGGCTTCGATGATGTGCTTGACGATAGCCAAGCCAAGTCCGGATCCGCCATGCTCGCGCGAACGGGCTTTATCCGTACGGTAAAACCGCTCAAACAAGCGTGGAATATCGTTTTCGGCCACACCAATGCCATTGTCCGAGACTTCGACAAATATTTTTTCGTGCATGTCGTAAATCGTAATCTTAATATATGGCTCGTTTTCGTGGCGGTAGCGAATGGCATTCTCTACTAAATTCGTAATAACCTGTTTGATTTGCCCGTTATCGGCGTATACCATCGGCGTGAAATGCGTTTTGTTGCGCAACAATAAATTCACTCCATAGTCTTTGGCCTTAATCTCAAAATCGTTGAAAACTTCATTAATCAAAGCGGTAAGGTCAAAATTGGTGCATTGCGGCTGGATGTGCTGATTTTCCAACCGTGAAATAATTTCCAAATCAGTAATAGTGGAAATCATGCGTTCGATGCTCACTTCTGTACGTTCCAAATAATTCCGGTTCACGCTCGGATCATCAATAGCGCCGTCTAAAAGTGTGGTAATATAGCCTTGTATATTAAAAATCGGCGTTTTTAACTCATGAGACACATTGCCCAAGAAATCCCGTCGATAGGCTTCCTGCTGCTTCATTTGCTCCAACTTCACTTCGTGTTTTTGCAACCAATGTTGCACTTCCTGCTCTATGCCCGACAAGCCGATTTGGCGATGCTTCTTATAAAAATCGTTCCGTGCTTTCTTTTTGGTGTAAATGGATTTGTAAATTAACTTGATTCTATCTTCAACAAAAAGATTAACTAAGAAGCGAAACACAAAAAAGAAAAGCAAAAACTGTCCGGCCACAACCACCGGCGTGAGCCAACTTTGCCACAACGCAGGGCGCAATATAATAATCAGCCCGATGGTGGACAAGCATACAATGATGGATGCAATGCCTGCTATTTTGTTGGACGTGATGCCTAATCTGAAATTTAGCTTCATTGGTTTTCAAATTTGTACCCCACACCTTTTACGGTTTTGATGGCATCCAAACTCAGGCGGTCGCGGATTTTTCGCACGTGAACATCAATGGTACGGTCGCCCACAATGACCTTTTCGCCCCATACGGCTTGGTAAATTTCGTTTCTCGTGAAAACTCTATCGGGCTCAGACGTCAGCAGTTCCAGCAATTCAAACTCTTTTTTGGGTAGGGCATAGGTTTTCCCGTCTTTGACAACGATGAATTTATCTCTGTCGATAATCAGCCCTTTGATTTTAGCCGGTTTGGATTGCGCGCCTGTGCGTTTGAAAATCGCATTAATTCTGGTAATAAAAAGTTTCGGATTAATCGGTTTGGTAATATAATCATCGGCACCGGCGTTAAAACCTGCGATTTGCGAATAATCTTCGCCACGAGCCGTAAGGAAAATGATTAATGTTTGTTCCAAACTTTTGATTTTACGAAGTTCCGCACACGTTTCCACACCATCCATTTTGGGCATCATCACATCCAAAACAATCAAATCGGGCTTAAAATCCTGTGCCAAAGCAATCGCTTCTTCGCCATTGTCGGCCGTAGCGACTGTAAAATCGGCCTTACGTAAATTATAACTTAAAAATTCGAGAATATCAGGTTCGTCGTCTACGAGTAATATTTTTTTTGCCATAGCAATTTTTTTTTGCAAATGTACAAAATATTTCTGAATTGTAAAAATAAATTATTGATTTGAACAATAGTTTAACATTTTAGTAAAGTTAGTGTAATACACGTTTCGATGTCGTTGCAAAATTGCGGGAGGCTTGCATCAGCGATGCAACCTTGTTGCAAAATTGCGAGAGCCTTGCATCAGCGATGCAACCTTGTCGCAGAATTGCGGGAGCCTTGCACCAGCGATGCAACCTTGTTGCAGAATTGCGAGAGCCTTGCATCAGCGATGCAACCTTGTCGCAGAATTGCGAGAGCTTTGCATCAGCGATGCAAGGCTGTTCCAATTTCGAGGGCTTGCATCAAACCTTGACAATAGCAAGGGGATGCCTCCACTCCGCTTCGCTTCGGTCGGCATGACGGCGACTGACGAGAGGGAAAAGAAAAAAGGGGCGGAAAATATTCCGCCCCTACACCAATCACTAATCATAATTCACTATTTAAACCAATCCCGAAAATCCCATAAACGCCAATGCCAGAATACCGGCGGTTACCAATGCAATCGGCATGCCTTTCATGCCTTTGGGGACTTTTACAAGTTCCAACTGTTCGCGGATGCCTGCAAAAACGATTAAGGCGAGCATGAAGCCTAAGGCTGTGGACATGGCAAAGGTTACGGATTGCAGAAGATTGTATTCTTTTTGAATCACTAAAATGGCCACACCTAAAACGGCGCAGTTGGTGGTAATCAACGGCAAGAAAACGCCCAACGCTTGATAGAGCGACGGACTCATCTTTTTCAAAATGATTTCGACCATTTGCACCAAAGCGGCGATGAGCAGGATGTAGGCAATGGTTTGCAGGAAACCTAATCCTAACGGTTCCAGAACGTAGGTTTGCACTAAAAATGTGATGATGGTGGCCAACGTCATAACAAACAAAACGGCGCTACCCATGCCTAAGGCCGTAGAGATTTTGTTGGATACGCCTAAGAACGGACAAATGCCCAAAAACTGTGCAAACACAATGTTGTTTACAAAGATAGCGGCTATGATAATGAGGATATATTCCATGGTTTATGCTTTTTTGAGTTGATTAATTAAGGCAATGAGGAAGCCCAAAACGATGAATGCGCCGGGTGCCAATACGAAGATGAGAATGCCATCGCCGGGAATGAACTTATAATCAAAGATGCTGCCGCCGCCCAGAATCTCACGGATACTGCCAAGTATGGTCAACGATATTGTGAAGCCCAAGCCCATGCCTGCGCCATCAACAAAGCTTGACCACACGTTGTTCTTTGCCGCAAACGCTTCGGCACGGCCGAGCACAATGCAGTTTACCACAATCAACGGGATAAATACGCCGAGTGTGGCGAACAAATCGGGCACAAAACCTTCCATTAATAATTGTACGATGGTTGTAAACGATGCAATCACCACGATAAACGCAGGAATACGCACCTTATCGGGAATTTGAGATTTGAGCGCAGAGATAAACACATTCGACATGATGAGCACGAACGTGGTGGCAAGCCCCATTCCGAAACCGTTGATGGCAGAAGTCGTAACGCCTAAGGTCGGACACATGCCCAAAAGCAAAACGAAGGTGGGGTTTTCTTTGAGGAGGCCTTTGGTGAAATTTTGAAACTGGTTCATATACTTTTTTATTTTTATTGTGAGTTAAGAACTAAGAACTATGAGTTAAGAGTGCGATTAGCAAAGCCATTCTTAGTTCTTAACTGTATTTGAGGCTCGTTGCACCGCATCACAGTACGCCCGGCTGGAAATAGTGGCTGCAGTGATAGCATCCACATCGCCGCCATCTTTCGTTACGGATAGGTTGAATGTGGCAGGTTTTTTACCTTTGAATTGTGTGGGGAAATCGGATTTCTTGATGTCGATTTTATCGCCAAGACCGGGAGTTTCCGAGTGGCTAAGCACGCTAATGTCGTAAATTGAGCCGTCGGGTAACAGGCCTACCATGAGTTTGATTTGTCCGCCGAAACCTTTATTAGTAAATGTTTCAACGGCTGTTCCCACGAGTTCGCCGTTTTTGGTGGCTTTATTCACAATCAGTTCGCCGCCGTCGATGGTTTGCGTTTCGGTTTCGAGATTGTCAAATTCGGGTAATACGGCTTTGATGGCAGCCTCTTGTTTGGCTTTCTTCGCCAATTCGATAGGTTCTTTGGTAATTGTATATACACTGCCAAGGCAAAGCGCAGCAACGGTAGCAATCACGGTCAACGAAACGACCATATTAATTAGGGTAGAGGGTTTCTTTTTCATAGTCATATATATTATTTTCCAAAAACTCTTGGTTTAAAACCTCGATTAATCAAAGGTACAAATGCATTCATAATTAAAATTGCAAACGATACACCTTCGGGATAGGCACCCCAAACACGAATGGTGATGGTGAGCAATCCGCAACCTAAACCGAACAGCAATTGGCCTTTGGGCGACATCGGCGATGTTACCATATCGGTGGCCATAAATACGGCGCCAAGCATCAAACCGCCCGACAAAATATGTACAAACGGGTTAATGAAAAGGTCGGGATTGATTGCATTGAGGATAAATGCGAACACGAATGCGCTTCCGATGAAAGTTACAGGAATATGCCACGTAATAATCTTTTTCCACAACATGTATAAGCCGCCCAACATGATTGCAATTGCTGAAACTTCGCCCAGTGAACCGCCACGTGCGCCTATGAGCATTTGGGCGTAATCGGGAACAAGCGGCATCAATTCGCTCAACGATTGGCCTTGCGAAAGTCCTTCTTTGAGAATGCCGAGCGGGGTAGGGCCGGTCATGGCATCCACTACACTTTGGCCGAACAGCGGGCGAATCACAGGCCACGAAGTCATCGCCACCGGAAACGAAATCAATAAGAATGCACGACCTACCAATGCGGGGTTGAAAGGGTTTTTGCCCAATCCGCCAAAGGCCATTTTGGCAATGCCTACGGCTACTAAAGAGCCTATAATCGTCATCCAAACCGGTAAATTACTCGGCAGGTTGAATGCCAACAGAAGTCCTGTAATCACAGCCGACCCGTCGGCAACACTCGGTTGTACTTTGAGCATATATTTTTGTATAGCCCATTCAAAGAACAGGCAAGAGGCCACCGCTACGGAAATCGTGAGCAATGCATCAAACCTAAAGAAATAGACAGACGTAAGCACAGTCGGTAGAAGTGCAATCACAACGCCCCACATAATCTTTCTAACATTGTCGGAACTGTGGACGTGGGGGGCGGCGGAGATGATGAGTTTATTCATTTGTTTTGTTTTTTCTATATGAAATTAGTTTTCCTTTTTTGCAATTCGGTTTCGTCGCAATAATAACCCTACGCCAAGATACAAGCAAGATGTAATAATACCTGCAACCGGCGAAATCAAAAACTCTTTTCCGGCCATTATCGCGATGTGTCCGTCTATGACCAAGTGATTAATCAACGAATCTTCTACCATGTGAAGAAGTACCACCGGCCAGATGGATTTGGTCAGTCGGAAAATTTCGACAAACATGACTGTCCAACAAATCATGGATACAATTGCGACGAGTGCAAATGCCAATCGTCCGACAGGCAGAACTTGTGTCATATCCGTTTCCGGCAAGAAACACAAATAATACGGCAAGTGCCAAACGCTCCAAACTCCGCCAACAATGAGATATAACCAACGGTCTTTGATTTTTTCATTGACTAATTTGGTGGTTAAATAGCCTCTCCAAACGGATTCCTCGAAGATGTTTTTTATGAAATTTGGTATCAATGCAACTGCAAATCCTGACAAATAAACCTCTGTTCTGAAACTTGAAAAATCAATCCATCCTAAAACTTTTCCAAGCGCAAGCACGATAGCCGTTACAAGCGGATAAATCAGTAAGGCGACAAGATACCATTTTGCATTCCCTTTGAAATCGGGTTTAATTCCCAAATCTTTCCAACCGTCGCCCGCAAAAAAGCGAAGTAATATAACGGTCAATAATGGCAACACTAACCAAATCGCCATTCCCAACGATTGGCCTTCGGGTTGTTGTGTTGCAAATTTGTCGACTAACACGCCGAGCCAACCACAGCCAATTGCCACAATCGCAAAAATAATGATGTTTCTAATGTTTCTGTTCATTTTTACTTTCGTTTTGATTGTAATACGCGAACATTATACTTCCCTGCACGCAGGCAGTCGAGTAGGGGGCGATAGGATGGGCAGCTGTATAGACAGCATCCGCATTCGATGCAATCCATTACGTTTTCATGCTCCAATCGTTCAAAGTTATCATTCTCGACCAGAGCGGCCATAAGGTAGGGTTCCAAGCCCATTGGGCAGGCTTTTACGCATTTGGCGCAACGGATGCAATTGGTTGGCTCGCCACGATGGGCATCGCTTTCGTCCATCAATAACAGAGCCGACATGCCTTTTACAACGGCTGTATCTAACGAAAACAGAGCTTTTCCCATCATCGGGCCGCCGCTAATGACTTTGCTTGTGTTTGCAGGAATGCCACCGGCAGCCTCTAATAGCATTGAAATTGGTGTGCCGATACGGGCAACGAAATTAGATATTTTATCGACATGAAGTCCGGTTACGGTAACGATACGCTCAATAAGCGGTTTGTTTTTCTGCACGGCTTCGTAAACTGCAAAACTTGTACCGATGTTGCAAACCACACAGCCTGCATCAATCGGGAGTTTGCCCGATGGTACTTCTCGACCGGTAACGGCGTTGATAAGTTGTTTTTCGGCGCCTTGTGGATATTTCACTTGAAGTGGAACCACTTCGATGCCTTCAAAGGTTTTAGCCAATTGGGTCAAATGTTCAATGGCTTTCGGCTTATTGCTTTCGATACCGATGTAGGCGGTTTTTACGCCAAGCGCTTTGCGCAGAGCGGAAACACCAATCAAGCATTGTTCGCCGCGTTCGAGCATCAAACGGTAGTCATCAGTCAGATAAGGCTCGCATTCTACACCGTTAATGATAAGGTATTCGGCCTTCTTGCCTTCGGGAACCATCAGTTTCACTTGCGTGGGAAAACAGGCGCCACCTAAGCCGACAATGCCCATCTCTTTCACTTTGGCGATGATTTCCTCTTTGCTTAACGTGATTTCGCGCTTGATTTCCGGCGAACGGTCGATGGTTTCTATCCACTCATCGCCCTCAACATCTATCACAACGGCTTCTTTTCGGTAACCGCTGGCATCGTAGAATGTGTCGATTTTATTCACCGTTCCCGAAAAGGGACTGTGCACAGTTGAGCCGATAAAATTCTCGTTCTTCGTGAGCAGTTGGCCTACTTTGACTTTGTCGCCTTTGGCCACAATACATTCCGACGGTGCGCCCAAATGTTGGGTAACAAACACGATGGCTTGCGTTGGCAATCCTAATGTGATGGATTTTTCCTCTGCATTTAGTTTATGGTCGTGGGGGTGTAATCCGCCGAGTTTAAAGGTTTTCATATACTATTTTATTGAATTAAACAATAGTTTTCAGAAACAATAGATTGCGCTTCTTTTTTACAAGTTAAATCAAGATATTCAAATTTTAGTTGATTAGAAAAAAGATTGGTTTCCAAAGAAGATAATTTAGATTTGGTGGCATCAATGGCCAAAGTAGACTCGTCAACACCAATCCATTGCCTATGGTTGTCTTGAGCTACAAACAACGTTGTTCCCGAACCGCAAAAACAATCCAAAACGATACTATCTTCGTTAGAAGAGGTTTTAACGATTAAGTCTAATAGATCATGATTTTTTTCAGTAGGATAAATTGGATATTGCGGATCTTTGAATTCCCAAATATCCTGCACACGCATTCCCTCACGCTCATCGGCATAAATTATCTTGCGGGGATTGCCTTTTGATGACCATTCTATTAATCCGTCTTTGTCCCA
>JAITVC010000196.1 GCA_031286005.1 Bacteroidales bacterium | reverse complement strand
AGCAACTGAACAAGTACTGAAGAATGTTCGAACAAAGAGCGAAGAAAAGTAATAGTTATTAGTGATACACACTAATCGCTGTTCAACTTTTAATTGTTAATTTTTAGTTCGTAATTCGTAGTTCATGATTAGGTTATATCAAAAAAAAGTTGTATCTTTACATTTGGAAAATATTAATAAATTGTGAAAGCGATCAGTCGAAGAATAGGTAAAATAGTCTTGAGCATAGGATTAACTTTGCTTAGTGTGGTTATTTTATTGGGTTTTTTGCTGAATTCGTCGCTTATCCAAACTCTGTTGGCCAACTATTGGCTCAATCAACAATCCAAAGCTATGGGCATCGAGGTGCATGTGCAACATGTTGATGCTGGGCTGTTTTCGAGAAATGTTCAACTCACTGGGTTGACGGTGTACGACCATCGTCAAAACCTATTAGCCAACGTCGGTTCTTTAAAAACCACTATCAGCAATTTCTCCGCAACAAACTTGAATTTGAGCACAACCCATATCGCCGATGTCGTTTTCCAACTTCACCGATATGAAGGCGATAGTGTGAGCAATTTTCAGCGAATTATTAATCTTTTAAGTTCGCCATCATCTTCGGAAACGCCTGATTTTTCAATCAAATGCTCAAGCCTTCATTTGGACAATAGCGAATTTTCATTTGTTGACGATGTCCGTTCGTTGGGCGATACATTTCAGTTTTTTGATTTCGACAATATTCATCTGTCGCAGATTATGCTTGATGCAAGGAATGTGGACATCTTGGGAGAAAATGTGTTGGCCGTTATCGACCATCTTTCATTCAAAGAGCAGGATGGCGTGGAACTCTCGGAATTTTCGTCTCGCATAACCGTTTCGCCGCAAGGCATTATTGGCCGTGCAACGCATATCCGCACACCACTCAGCGATTTGAATTTGGATTTGAGATTTGAAACTAAGTCTTGGGACGATTATCAGGATTTTATTTCAAACGTTTATATCTTTGCCAAATTCAAGCCGTCCAGATTGAATTTTGATGATGTTATTCCGTTTGCGCCGACTATGGCGGGTATGCACAATCAGTTTCGATTTTCCGGCGATGCTTGGGGCTATGTGAATAACTTTCAAGCTAAAGATTTTGTTGCCTCATACGGTACACACACACAATTCAAGGGCGATGTTGCGATGGAAGGGTTGCCCGATATAGACAACACATATTTCAATCTTATCGTTGATGAAGCGAGCACAAATGCGAATGATATAAAAGCATTTTTGTTGGCCGATCATCAAACCATAGCCATTCCCGAAGAATTGAACAAATTAGGACAAACCGATTTGACGGGCGAATTGTTTGGCTATCTTTCCGATGCTCAAGGCGATATTCGAGTAACTTCGGATGCTGGAAATATCCAAACCAACTTTAACCTGTTTTACGATACGCTCACGGAATCAATGGCTTTTTCCGGCCAGATAGAAAATTCATTGCTGGCGCTCGGATACTATTTTGAAGAGCAATCGTTGGGTAATGAACTGCGTGTGAATGGTTCGTTTGATGGGCGTTTATCCGCTCAAAACGATATAGATTTGTCGACGCATCTCGTTCTCGAGAATGTCGAATATCAAGGACGATTCATTGATGCGGTTTTTGTTAATGGCGATTGGGCTGATCGGCTTATTTCAGCTACCGTATCCATTGACGACAACGACGGAAACGCAGAGGTTACAGGGGAAGTATCCATTGACCCTGCCAATTCGTTTGTCCATGTCAATGGATTTCTGAATAGTATAAATTTGGATAAGTTGAACCTATTAAAGGATACCAATCAGCCGTTGTTGACTTCCTCGTTTGCCGCCGATATTTCCGGATTCAACTTGGATTCTTTGGTTGGAAATGTGCATCTATCCGGTGTTCAAATGACCTTCAAAGATACGGTGTTTCCGGTGGAGCATATTGTTCTGTCTCGCCAATTGTTGCCGCAAGGTTTTCTAACCAAAGTCGATTGCGATTTTTTCAGTGCGAATGTTTCCGGAAATTATGAGTTTTCAAATCTGAATAATATTTGGTACGACATACAGCACCAGTATTTATCAGCCTTAGAAAAATCTGTTCCGGAAGTTGAGTCGTTGAATATTAATCTGCTCAAATCGCAAGACGAAGTCTCTCTCTATACGCCGCCTCGCCAAGCGCTACCTCAAACCTTTGATTTAACGCTTAACGTCGATAAAACCGATGGCCTGCTATATTATTTCTTCCCTTATGTGCAACTCTCGCACGGTGCTAATCTGACACTTGGCTATGATGGCACAACGGCGCAACGCCTAACCTTAAAACTCAATGCAGATACTGCTTCGGCCTTTGGCTTTAGTATTTCGGAACTTCGATTGGATGGGTATACCGAAGCGGATACATTTAGGATTGATATGAGTGCAAATGAATTGTATCAAGACAAACAGCGTCAGCTTACAAATATTGCGCTACATTCTAAACTCAACGACAACACGATTTTTTGGCAGGTTAACTGGCTTGGCATACCCGAAAAACAATTCCACTTCGACGGTGATTGTGAGGGGGAAATAACCGTGATAGATAAAAACAAAATTTTATGTATGCTGGATTATTCGGAGTTGCATTTTTCCAATCAAATCTGGCAATTCGACACCAGTGGCATCATTACGCTTGATGCCCATAATGGTATAGATTTGGATCATATCCGCTTCTTTAATCAAACTGATACCAATGAATATCTAATCTTGGACGGAACGCTATCCAAACAGAAAAACAGCTCAATAAATGTTGCTTTCAATGCGTATTGCATAGATACATGGCGGCCTTTTCTGGAAAGCACAGGTTTGGATTTAAGTGGGTATATCTCCGGAGAGGTAACCGTTTTCGATATTTACAACACGCCGCAATTGGCGTCAGACCTTGTTATTGAAAAATTGCGCATAAACGATTTTGCTTACGGAGTTGCACATTTGAAAGCAACTGTTGATGAAAAAGAACAAAGCAGTTATTTGGTTTTCGATATTCAAGATACCGCAAATCCAAGCAAAACATACCTTTCTGCAAAGGGCTATTTTTATCCCAATCACACTGAACAAAATTTTGATATGGCTATTTCTATTCCGGAAATAGATTTGTCGTTTGTAAAGAATTATGTGGAAAGTTTCTCGTCCTCGTTTGTTGGAAAATTGGAAGGGCAATTGGCTTTGAAGGGTACGTGGAAAGAACCTTTGTTTTACGGAACGTTGATTCCGCATGATGCAGTTATCGACATTGATTACTTGAACACATCTTACGCCTTGGAATGCCAGCAAATTGATTTCAGTATGGATAGTATCGTTATCCAAAAAGGTACGTTGGAAGATAAACTTCACAAATCGAAAGGCCTTGTGTCGGGCGGATTATACCATCACCGATTTAATGATATTCGTGTGGATTTAAATATGGAAATGAACAATCTGTTTGCTTTGAATACCACCGCTTTATTGAATGAATATTTTTACGGAAAGGCTTTTGTTACAGGTTATACACATATTTATGGTGATAGTGAAACCATCACTATTGATGTTAAAGGACGCACCGAGCGCAACACCGACATCAATGTGGCTTACAGTTCCAAAGTGAGCGTTACCGGCGATAATCAGTTTATCCGATTTGTTTCTAAAGACACCGACTCAATCCATGTGTTGCAACCTGCGCTTGATAGTTCAACGCAAATTATCGTTACGTTAGACATAGAAGCAACGCCGGAAGCGCTCATTACATTTGATATGAATATTCCGCCAACAGCCGGTGTGATCAGCGCTTCCGGGAGCGGAAACCTACGGTTGAATATTGACTCGAAAGGCGAACTTACCATGGTAGGGGATTATGTTTTGCAGGATGGTTTTTATGATTTCTCGTTGGAAGAAAAATCAATTGGGAAATTAATCAATAGGCGATTTTATATCGAACGTGGCGGAACAATGCAATGGACAGGTGATCCGGCTAATATGATGATGAACATTTCGGCTATTTATTCCACGCGAGCAAGTTTGTATCCGGTTTTAGCTTCGTATGATCTGTCCGTTCCCGCCGAAGACAGTGAAAACCAAAGAATGAACGGCCGTAAAGTGAATGTGCAAAGCGTCATCAATATTTCGGGGCGAATGAATCAACCCGAAATCAAATTTGATTTCCGATTTCCAACTATTGACGAAGAGACTCGTGCGAGATTTTTTAGTTTGGTCAACAGCGAAGACGAAAGTGAACTTAGTAAACAAACATTTTATTTGTTGCTATTCGGAAATTTCACGAGTGTAGGGAACAATAGTGCTGCGCCAGATGGAACGACACCTACCAGTATTAATGCGTTAGCACTCACTACGGAAATGTTGATGAATCAGTTAAACAGCATTGTTTTACAAAACCTTAGCAACAGCGTTAGTTTTAGTGCCAATTACAAACCCGAAGATGCTAACAGTACTGAACAAACGCAACTTTCAGCTAATGTGCATTTTTTAGACAATCGGTTGCTTCTGGATGGCGTTATTGGTAAAGGTGGTTTCGATCCTGCGGTGCCTATCAATGGCTCTGATGTCGTTGGCGAATTTAATGCCGAATACAAGGTTACTGATCGATTTAGTGCTAAAGTTTTCAACCGTTCAAACGAACGAAGTTTAGAAGGCAACATGGATGGCCGTTCGCCCTATTCGCAGGGCGTAGGTATTTCTTATAAACGAGAGTTTGATTCGTTCAAGAAGTTATTTAGACGCAAAGAAAACGATTAATTGCTATTTGACCATTCTGAACATCCGTTTCCAGCGAATATTGCTTGGAAACGATTTGTCTTTGTCCAACGAAAGCCATGTAAATTGGGGTTTCCCAACGATATGGTCTTCCGGTACAAATCCCCAATAGCGCGAATCGGCAGAGTTGTGACGATTGTCGCCCATCATCCAAAAATAATCCATCTCGAACGTGTAAGAGTTCGCAAGTTGGCCATCAATGAAAATTTGATCGCCTTTCACGTCTACTTGATGACCTTCGTATACGGCAATGATGCGTTGATAAAGGGGAAGATTGCCTATCGAAATGTCAATCGTTCGGCCTTTTTGAGGAATGTAAATCGGCCCTATATTGTCGACATTCCATACAAAACGCTCATCGAACGGAAAAATACGCGGATCAAATTCGCCTTGCGGATAAACGTATCGCTCAACAGTTTCAATGTTGGGAAGCTGTCTGATTTTTT
>JAITVC010000104.1 GCA_031286005.1 Bacteroidales bacterium | reverse complement strand
GCTCGACATGACGGAAATCGCACGTCATTCCGAGCGGAGCGCAGCGAAGTCGAGGAATCTCCCAGAAAATAGGTGTCGGAGTTTCCCGCTAAGGGCTTTTTTGCCAAAATGTCAGTTTCGGAACTTCCCGCTACCTCTTTTGAGGGCAAAAAGCCTCCGTCGGGAAGTCCCGATAGTTTTTTCGAGGTCAAAAAGTCTGTTTCAAGGTTAGGGTTTGATGGGTTTTGCATTGCGGTTTGTGGTTAGGGCTGCAAAGATACGAAAATTTTTTGAAACTACAATAGTGAATAGTGATTAGTTAGTAGTGAATAATAAAAAAATCCCCGCAAACTGCGAGGATTTTTTTTGTTATGGAAATAAAGTTGGTCTTATTTCGACCAATTCATTTCAGCCATACGCTTGTATTGGCTGTAGCGCCATTTAGCGTTTTCTTCGGAAGCCTTGAACAATTCGCCGGCTTCGGCAGGATACATTTTCTTGAGCGAATTGTAGCGAACTTCGCTATCAATAAACTCTTGGAATTTGCTCCAATCCGGGTCTTTGCTATCCAACGTGAATGGATTTTCGCCTTTTTCGGCCAATTCCGGATTGTATTTCCACAAATGCCAGTAGCCGCATTCCACCGCGCGTTTGGTTTCTTCTTGGGTTTTGCCCATACCGAGTTTCAAACCATGGTTGATACAAGGTGCATAAGCAATAATCAACGAAGGGCCGTTGAACGCTTCGGCTTCTTTCAATACTTTGAGATATTGTGCTTGGCTGGACCCCATCGCCACTTGCGCCACGTAAACATAGCCGTAAGTCATGGCAATAGCGCCCAAATCTTTTTTGCGGATGCGTTTACCCGATGCGGCGAATTTTGCAATGGCTGCAACCGGCGTAGATTTAGAGGCTTGTCCACCCGTGTTAGAATAAACTTCGGTATCCATCACCAACACGTTCACATTCTCGCCCGAAGCCAACACGTGGTCTAATCCACCGAAACCGATGTCGTAAGCCCAACCGTCGCCACCAAAAATCCATTGAGATTTTTTCACAAGATATTGGTTCAATTTGTGAATTTCTTTGCAATATTCACAGTCGCACGCAGCAACAAGCGGTTTGATTTTCTTGGATAGTTCAACCGATTTGTCGCCGTCGTTTTTGTTGGCAATCCATTCGGCAAACAGGCCTTTCAATTCGGCAGAGCATTTGTCGCATTTTTCAATCGCTTCTGTCATGATGCGTTCGATACGGTCGCGCATGTTGCGAGTAGCCGTTGCCATACCCAAACCAAATTCGGCATTGTCTTCAAACAACGAGTTAGCCCAAGCCGGTCCGTTGCCCGATTTATAGTTGGCCGTGTAAGGCATCGAAGGGCAAGAGCCGCCATAGATAGACGAGCATCCTGTGGCATTGGCCACCATCATGCGTTCGCCAAACAATTGCGTGATGAGTTTGATATACGGCGTTTCACCGCAACCGGCACATGCGCCCGAAAACTCGAACAGCGGTTGTGCGAATTGGCTGTTTTTAACACCTTTCGTAACGTCGGTCAATTCCGATTTGTACGACACGTTTTCTTCAATATGGTTCCAACGTTCAACTTCGGCTTGTTGCGTTTCGATAGGTTTCATGACCAAAGCCTTCGTTTTTGAAGGACAAACATCGGCGCAGTTGCCGCAACCGGTGCAATCCAATGGGTCTACTTGCATACGGAATTGGTAACCTTCAAATTCTTTTCCGATGGCTTTTAACGTTTCGGTTCCTTCCGGACAGCCTTTTACTTCGGCTTCCGTCATCAAGAACGGACGAATTGCAGCGTGAGGGCATACGAACGAACATTGGTTACATTGAATACAGTTGGACGGTTGCCATTCCGGAACATGCGACGCAATACCGCGTTTCTCGTATTTCGACGTACCGCATGGGAATGTGCCATCTTCACGGCCTTTGAATGCACTAACCGGAAGGTCATCGCCTTTTTGGTCGTTAATAGGCATTACTACATTGCGGATAAATTCGGGAACTTTCGTATTAACAGCAACATCATCTTTGCCGTCTAATTTCGCCCATTCCGCAGGAATATCCACTTTTTGATAATCACTACCACGTTCCACAGCGGCATAATTCATCTTAACGATGTTTTCGCCTTTCTTGCCGTAAGATTTATCAATCATGTATTTCATTTGCGCCACAGCGGTTTCGTAAGGAATCACGCCGGTGATTTTGAAGAATGCCGATTGCAAAATCGTGTTGGTGCGATTGCCCAAACCGATTTCTTCCGCAATTTTCGTTGCATTCATGATATACATCGAAATGTTGTTTTCGGCCAAATATTTCTTCATCGAATTGGGCAGATTTTGCTTAACTTCTTCCGCACTCCAAGTGGTGTTCAACAAGAATGAGCCGCCTTTTTTCAATCCCCGCAAAACGGGATATTTGAAAATATAGTTATTCACGTGGCAAGCCACAAAGTCAGGCGTTCCAACCAAATACGGCGAGCGAATAGGTTTATCGCCAAAACGCAAGTGCGAACACGTGAAACCACCGGATTTCTTGCTATCGTAAGCAAAATACGCTTGGCAATATTTATCCGTATTGTCGCCAATGATTTTGATGGAGTTTTTGTTAGCGCCCACCGTACCGTCTGCACCCAAACCGTAGAATTTGCCTTCAAATGTACCGGCAGGAACTACGCTGATTTCGGGCAGCAACGGTAACGAGCGATTGGTAACGTCATCCACAATACCCACTGTGAATTGGTTTTTCGGTTTAGCGGCTTTCAAGTTTTCAAATACAGCCACCATTTGTACCGGCGTGGTGTCTTTCGACGACAAGCCGTAGCGACCGCCAATAATCAACGGTTTTTTATCACTGTTATTGGCAAATGCCTCAACAA
>JAITVC010000301.1 GCA_031286005.1 Bacteroidales bacterium | reverse complement strand
ATAAAGATGGAAAGATTACGATTAAAGGTAAAGAAATAACGTCGATTTTAGTGGATGGCGAAAAGTTTTTTTCCGACGACCCGCAAGTGGCCGCAAAGAATATCCCGGCGGATTATGTGCAAAAAGTACAAGCATACGAGAGGCAAAGCGATCAAGCCCAATTTACCGGTATTGATGACGGCAATGAGGAAACCGTGATTAACCTCTCTTTCAAACCGGGCATGAAGAAAGGCTGGTTTGGACGTTTTACAGCTGGTGGGGGTATGGATGCTGTGAGTAATAGTCCCGATTTTAGATACGACAACACGTTTAATGTAAACTACTTTAAGGATAAAGATCAAATGACTATTCTGGGCAGTTTCAACAATGTGAATAATATGGGGTTCTCAGATTTTGGTGGCGGCTCCCCGATGATGATGGGCGGCGGACGTGGAGGGTTCTCGTTCATGGGCGGTGGTGTTACACAATCCATTTCTCCGGGTATTAACTTTGTAAAAAAAGTCAATGCCAAACTGTCTATCGGTGGTAGTTATTCCTATGCTCGCTCTGACCGAGACATTGAGCAAACCACCTACCGTGAAAATATCATGGCCAACGGAAGCAGCCAATATTACAGCGAAGAAGAGCGTGCACGAATGATTTCTAATCAACATCGCTTTAATTCTGAGATTCGGTATGAACCCAATGAAGATAACGAATTGGTTGTTCGCCCGTCGTTCTCATTTAATAGCTCGGATAATTCTGCATCATCGCAATTCAGAACGATGGATTCGACTTATCAAACGGTTGGCGATTCGGCATGGATTAATCGGGGGTGGATAGAAAATACATCCGAAACGTCGAGTTTTTCAGCCCGTCTACGAGCCGACTTCCGACATCGGTTCAATAAGCCTCGCCGAACCTTTTCGGTGGAAGTTGATGGCGGATTAAATGCTAATACCGGCTCGGAATTTAACCAATCCTTCAACGAATACACAATTCGTTCGGGCGACAGTGTTGACCAACGTATAAGTAACAACGGAAACCGTTATAATTACAGCACGCAATTGGCCTATACAGAGCCCTTGATTCGCGATTTTACGATGGAGTTGCGCTACACATTTTCAAACAGTGAGGATAAAACCGAGCGCTTGGCTTTTGATAACGACGGAATAGGCTATACGATCATGGATTCGGTGTATTCCAACGACTATGGCAATTCTTTTTTCAACCAACGTTTTGAAATTCGGATTCAGAAGAATGTTGAGAAATATCGCTACTCCTTTGGTTTGGGCGTATTTCCGGCCAATAGTGTAAGCCATTTGGAGGGCAGAAGTGATGTGCGGCAAAAGGTGTTTAATTTCGCACCTCAAGCACAATTCAGGTATCGCTTCTCAAAGCAATCGAGTTTAAATTTTCGCTATAATGGCCAAACCAGTCAACCTTCCATGACGCAATTGCAACCGGTTCCGGATAATTCAGACCCGTTGAATATTAGGCTAGGAAATCCTAATCTGAAACCGGAGTTTACGCACCGATTTAGAGCCATGTATGACAACTATTTTGAAAATCTTTCGTCTATCTTTTCAGCGATTATGATTAATATGACGCAAAATAAAATCTCGAATACAACGTTTAATGATGCAAGTTTGATAGGCGAAGGCTTGTTGTTGGATTCAGCGGCTTTTCGTCCGGGCGTACGTGTAATGATGTCGGACAATATTGGCTTTGTGTATACCGGAAATGCCATGGCGGCTTACAGCACGCCGATTCTTTCGGATAAAATCACGTTAAGTTCAACCAGCAACGTAGGGTTGGGCAAATCAAAAAGCGTGATTGATAAAATGATTAATGAACTGAACAGTTTCTCATTCTACGAAAGGTTGCGTGTTACATACAGAATTGAAACATTCGATGTGAGTTTGAACGGGCAAATCATGTTGAACGATGCCAAATACACCTTGCAGCCGGAACGCAACAATGTTTATTATACAACCTCCGGAGGGGCAGATTTCAACTGGCAAATTATTCCGGGTAAATTGACATTGTCGAGCGATGTGAGTTTTTCAACAACAACCGGCTATTCCGATGGATACAACCCAAAATTTACCACTTGGAATGCTCAGTTGGCTTGGAATATCGGCAAATCCAATGAAGGACAATTGCGTTTGCGCATCAATGATATTTTGAATGATAACAACAACACTCGGCGCACCACAGCGGAAAGCTACATTGAAGACATAACTTACAACACTGTGCCACGCTATATGATACTTTCGTTTACCTACAATTTGAATTCCAACAAAGGTGCCGATGCACCACAGCAAAACGGTGTAGGGGTGCGGCGTTGGCATGGCCCGCATGGGCATTGATAGTGAAAAGTGATTAGTGAATAGTTATTAGTTATGTGTGATTTAACTATTCACTACTCTCTAATCACTATTCACTAACTATTAAACACAAACAAAACAAAGATGATAAAAGAATTAAAAGGCTTCACGCCGAAAATCGGGAAAAACACATTCATCGCCGAAACAGCAGCCATCATCGGTGATGTTGAGATGGGCGAGGATTGCAGCATTTGGTATGGCGCAGTGTTGCGTGGCGACGTGGGAGCTATTCGCCTTGGCGATCGTGTGAATGTGCAGGAATGTGCCACGTTTCATGGAACCTATAATGTATCCACGTGTGAAGTCGGCAACGATGTTTCGGTAGGCCATAATGCAATTGTGCATGGCGCAAAAGTTGGCAATAATGTACTCATCGGCATGGGGGCGATTTTGATGGATAATGCCGTTATTCCCGACAATACGATTATCGGAGCAGGAGCTTTTGTGCCCAGCAATGCCGTTCTCGAACCGGGCGTTTGGGTAGGCTCTCCGGTCAAAAAAATCAAGGAAGGCAGTGAACAAATCGCCGCTGCCGCCAAGAAAAACGCCGAAGGGTATCTTACCTATAAGAAATGGTACACGGGTGAAGAATAGTGTATAAACTCAAAAATCGAGTTTAATAATCACGTTTATTTTTCGATAATGATTTGTTCTTTGTGAATTTTTCCGTTACTTTCAATGTGTAAAAAATAGGTGCCTTTCGGAAGATTGCTCACATTAAATTCTATTTTGCCTTGATTGGCTTTTTGTTGGCGAACGATGTTGCCATGCTTGTCATAAAGGCAAATGTCAAAGGTTTGGACAGATTGTATTTGAAATGTTTGATTAGAAGATGTGCTTTGTTGAAAAACTTGATTTTGATTATTTCCGCTAATGTTGGCATTAAGGTCAATATAAAGCGTACCGGAAGCAGGATTGGGGTACACGATACTATGTAATTGAGGAGGAGGGCAATTTAAGCAAGGAGGCTGCACAGAAGAATTTACTACAAACGTTTTGCTTTGAGTGGCCAATCCACATCCATTTTGAATAGAAGCCGTAACGGTGTAGGATTGCGCCGTACCAAAACCAACTTCAATTTGATTGTTATCCCAATTTCCGAAAGGTACAAATGGACTGAATGACCAAGATAAATGATTGTTGAATGCCGGACCATTGTGCCCACTTCTAAAAATGTATATTTCGCCGGTATTGATAGTGAATGGAATTTCAATTGGGGAAATAGAGATTTTGTTTATGGTTAAATCTTTTTGCAGCGTAGTAATGAGTTCTCTGGAGGAGGCAAAGCGAATTTCAGCTTTAACCCAACTTTGCAGTTGGGTTGGAGGGTTCCATGTTAATCCGGGAGGTATGGGCTTCGGCGGTTGGGTTGAAATTGTGTTTGTAAGAACACATTGGTTTCCGCTGATTTGCTTTGATAAGTAGTTGCCGGTAGTCCATGTTATGGTAGCTCCTGTAGTAGGAAAATTGGCCACAGAGTATATGGTAGTGGGGGAGCCTGGACAGAGAATTTCGGGGCCGGAGATGATAATATCCGAAGCATCACAAGCCTGAATGTTTTTTGTAATAAGACAGCCATTAATTATAGCAGACAGGGTTCCTGTTTGTTTGTTAAGGCTTGCTGCTCTAACGGTTACAGAGGTGGTATTTTGCGATGCTATGGTAAAGCCTTCGGTTACACTCCAAGAAGAAACTCTAAGATTGGGGGTGCTTAAGGTATATGACTCTTCTACACAGATTAGATCAGAGCCCAAAATAGTAGGTTGATCTTTTACAGGAATAGATAGCAAGACTGAGGTCAATTCCTCATTTTCACACATCGCCCTTGTTTTCACAGTTGCAGTACTACAACCCACATGAGTAAGGATAACAGACGAAGAAGTTTGAGGCAAAAATCCTGTTTGCAAAAATCCGTTAATGGCTTCCCACTTGTATTCATCGTGCGAAGGATTACCTGTTGCTTTAATAGAGATCGGTGTTTGTTCGCTAAACAGAACTGTAGTCAAACTGCTATTAATCGAAATTGAAGGAGTTTTAGGCGTTCTGTAAACGTTAATTGTAAACCAATTACCTTTCAAACTATCTGTATTATGATTTGAACAAAAATAATCTACAGGACGGACTTTTATTGTTCCGCCAGAACATTTGTTAGGAGTAACAGTAATGCTATTTACTGGCGGTATATTGGGGTTTTGAGGCGGCAATATACTTGATGGCATCAAAAAAATAGTATCATTACCAAAACCTTTTGCTTTCCAACCTTTAGGAATGGACCATTCATACCAAGTAACTTTTTTTGTCGTGTTTGGATAATTAATTTGTTGTAAACTAACAGAAATTTCTGTTGTATCATTGTAGCGTACGTTATAAGAAGCATTATCCCAAATCTTTGGGAAATTACCAATCGTAACATCAGATACAAATAGACCTTTAACTGATAAAAGAACAACATTTCGCGCCACAGTATCCAAATCATTACAGCCACTCTTAACTTTTATTTTTCCTCTTGGCAGAGTTCCTGTTTGTGAAGCTGCATTAAAAGTATAGGTAGGTGTACTCCATCGAACAGCTTTGGTATGCTGATTATCATAATTTCCATAAGAAGGATAATCTTGATAAAAGGAAGCTGGCGAAAATTCCCAATATAGGGAACATTCTGATGCTGCTGAATATTCATACTCTTGTGTGAAGCCTGCTTTGCAAGGGCAAACAGTGTCATTGCCAGGAATAAGACTAATGGATTGTCCTTTTGCCACAAGTGAGGAACAAAGTAGAATCATCAGAGGTAATTTATGCTTTTTCATAGCATTTGTTTTTTGATAGTTTGTAAATACTGTTTTGAATAAAATAATTTTTTGATGTCAAAAGAATCATTCTCTTGACGTCGGTCTTCAATATAGACAACTATATCAAAACGACCATCTGTAATCTGATAGTCGGCGGGAAGAAATTGTTCAGGAGATACATCGGAATCGAAAAAACGGCTTTGTCCAGTAAATTCAAATGTTCCACTAACGATACGATTTATGGTATCAAATTTTGTAATGAAAACTTTCCAATTGCAATCATCACAAACTAAATATTGGTTATTAACAATCAAATTTGTAGAATTGTATTCATTTGCTCGTGACTCGTCAATCCACACCCCAAAATAAATTTGATTATCTACAGTTGAGAGACTTTGTATGCTCAAATAATTTCCTCCTGGCCACAGATAGTAAATTGCAGCAACAGCAGGTTTAGAATACATTTGTCCGGCTGGCCGTGGTACAAAAAGTTCCCCATTCAGATAACATCCAAATGTATTGGCACCAGTTTGAGTTTCGGGTGGAAGTTCCGATTTCTTTTCTTTCTCTTTGCAGGAAAACGTAACTCCCGCCAGCATCAGCAAAATCGCCGATACCATCGCTAATTTAAAGGTAAGTGTTTTCATGATTATTATATTTTTAGGTTATAATCTTATTTTATTTCAAATTCAGCATATAACGGAAAGGTTTCTCCCGTAACGAAAGGAAATTTGTAAGATAACCCAAATTTTTTAACATATCGATATTTCCCCTTTTTACCATTGTTATACTCATCAATCAATGATAAATTAAACATCCCTTTACGTATTCCACCGGCCTCAAGTGAAAGTCCTATATCTTCAAAATTAATATCTAATTGAACTTCTGTCCAATTTTCGTCATCAAAATACTCTAAGGAAAAGGCTTGTCCAAAAGTTAAAACTCCTTCTGTATGGTTTCCCAATATTAATTCGACTGGCGAATTAATAGAGCCACTTTCTGGAGAAAAATATAGTTTTACAAATTCGGTTTCGTTTATGTCAACTTTTCCTTCTGTTGTTGAATATACTTTACTTGTTTTTTCTTTTTCTTTGCAGGAACAAAAAATTCCCGCCAGCATCAGCAAAACCGCCGATACCATAGTTAATTTAAAGGTAAGTGTTTTCATGATTTATTGAATTTTATGGTTTAACAAAATGGAATAATTCAGCAACAAGTTCTTTGGTTTTAACAAATTCTTCATATCGCTCTTGAACCTCAGGAGTAGCTTCAGGATTTATAGTAAAAACTGTTTCTCCACTACAGCTTTTCCAATTAGTCCATACACTTGGCGACATTGTAGGAATATCAGTTACCGTTAGGAAAAAATACTCATCTTCACTAATTGTTTTATAAAGGGAAATACGAACGCTTGAAATATCTTGTGATTCATCAAGACTTTCACAATATTTTCTTAACCATTCTATATTTTGCAGCGGGTCATTTACTCCACAAACAGAAATATCATCAATTGAAGATAATTCAACACAAAAATACTCATATCCGGCAGGTGCATTAAAGTTTCCATCGAAATCAAATGCACTCCCCGAAAAAGTAACAGTTTTCATTTCCTTTTCGTAATCATTCGTCATATTACACGGGAAAAACATACGCACATTATCAATAGTACCGCTTGTATGCACAGATATATACCATTTTTGAATTTCACTATTAAAATTAATAGTGCCCTGTAGATCGTTTACTTCGTAAACAGTCTGTTTGTTGTTACAATCGCAAGTTTCTTTCTTTTCTTTCTCTTTGCAGGCAAACGTAACTCCCGCCATCATCAGCAAAACCGCCGATGCCATAGCTAATTTAAAAGTAAATGTCTTCATGATTTGTTTGTGAGTTTTAGATAGATGTCGCAAAGGTACGAAAAAATTATGAATGCCGCAAGGCCTCAACGAAGTTAATTATGGGTTATTGGGGTATAGAAAGGGTATACAAAGTGCGTTTAAACAGTCTTTAACAAGCTGTATTTTTTGTGTTTGTGATTTTTTGTTTGACAGTGTCTATTTTAAGGGATTTTGTTCTCTACTTGTTCTCTATTTTGTAGTCTATTTGTTCTCTATTTGTTATGTATTTTGTATGTACAGGTTATGTCCAAGTTATGTACAGGTTATATATTCGTTCTCTCTGCACCGATCCCAAAATCGTAATTCGTAATTTATAATTAACTTCGTTTAGTCCTTGCAGCGTTCATAACTTTTTTGTATCTTTGCACACTAAACGGATTCATTCATGTTAAATCTTATATTATTAGGACCTCCGGGGTCGGGAAAAGGTACACAGGCCATCAATTTGGTCAAGGCATTTGGCATAAAGCATATTTCTACAGGCGAATGTCTGCGAGAAGAAATTGCTGCCGGAACGCAGATGGGCAAAAAGATAGATGCGATTATTTCCAAAGGGAACTACGTGTCGGACGAGATTGTGAATAACATGATTGAGCGTTTTGAAAAATATCATAACAATCCGAATGGGTATTTGTTCGACGGCTATCCACGCACGGTTTCGCAAGCCGAATTTTTAGATAAATCGTTGACATCACAAGGTCATACCATCACGGCAGCCATTGATTTGGATGTGGACGATGAGGAGTTGGTAAAACGCATTTTGTATCGCGGGCAATTATCCGGACGTGCCGATGATAATGAAGAAACGGCCAAAAAACGCATTCAGATTTACCACGATAAAACCCAGATATTAGAGGATTATTACCGAAAACAAGGCAAACTTCATGTTGTTAGCGGCAATTTTGCGGTTGAAGAAACGTGGAAAAAAGTCAAAGCAATCGTAGAAAAACTATAAGTATGGCCGAATCGAATTTTGTGGATTATGTAAAAATCTTTTGCCGTTCGGGCAAAGGAGGTGCCGGCTCTGCGCACTTTTTGCGCACACGTGGAAATCCTCGTGGAGGTCCGGATGGCGGCGATGGCGGCAGAGGAGGGCATATTATTTTGAAAGGTAATGCGCAACTTTGGACGTTGTTGCATTTGAAATATACCAAACACCTTCATGCCGAAGATGGCGAGGGTGGCAGCAGAAGTCAGCTTCATGGCGCCGATGGCAAAGATATTATCGTTG
>JAITVC010000293.1 GCA_031286005.1 Bacteroidales bacterium | reverse complement strand
AGCGTTGGGAAGCGATGCGTCGCGATTTTTGTTTGATGTGTCTGCCGGAGTGTTTTATCAAGTTTTAGATCAATATGAAATCGGTGTTTCCCTAAATCATATCAACAAGTCTACTTTCGATAAAACCATGCCTAACGGCATTTATAATCAAATCCGAACTTTACATCTTTCGGCCAATTATCATTTTACCCTTGAACAGTTTCCGATGATTGATTTTGTGCCTTCAACGCTTATAAAATCAGACTTTTCTAGCATGCAAGTTGATTTGTCATTACTTGGCGTTTATCAAAACACGTATTGGGGTGGCCTATCCTACCGATGGGGAGATGCCGTTGTACTGCTGGGGGGGATATTCATTACGCCGCTCAATATGCAAGTAGGGTTGGCCTACGATTTGGCTGCCAGCGGAATGATCCATACTTCTAAAATTGGTGGTAGTTTCGAGGTTTTTGCCCGATACAATTTCAATTTAAGCGTAGACCGGCTACCGCGCAGTTATAAAAATTCAAGATACCTATAAACCTCTGTAACTTTTTTTCAAAATATCCGTAAAATAATTAGTACGAAAAATAAAAAAACGTTTTTAAATATGAATCCAAACAAACAAATTGCGAGACAAAGCGTAAGTATCCTATTAGCCCTTGGGCTAATACTGATGAGTTGTCAACGAAATTCCGGCTATGGAGAGCTTGTTGGCGTGCAGGATCGGAATCGTGTCCAAGCCCCAATTCCTTACGGCATGGTTTATGTCCCCAGCGGCTATACCACTGTGGGTACCGGTGGCGAAGACCCCACCTATTCCATGATTACCTCTCCTAAAACAGTTAGTATATCTGCATTTTACATGGATGAAACAGAAATCACGAACAATAAATATCGTCAGTTCGTTTCTTGGGTTATAGATTCCCTAAAATATCGTCTTTTGGGCGAAGTGGATCCTATTTTCTTGATTGAAGATCCGAACGGCGAAGATGTCATTCCGGCCATCAACTGGAATGCCCGCCCGAAAAAATGGACTCCTGAGTACGAAGAAGCCATACAAGAATTGTATACTCCGGCCGATGAGCGGTTTCGTCATCGCAAAGAAATAGACACTCGTAAGCTCAACTATGAATATTACACATTCGATTATACATCTGCCGCACGAAAATCTTGGGAAGAACCCAGCGAGGAAGCCAACCGCTATGAAGGTGTGAATATGGCTTCATTTGTGAATCGTCCGCAATCGCTTAAAAGTCGCGCCGGTTATATCCAAAAACATGTTGTCAATGTTTATCCCGACACGCTTTGCTGGATTGTAGATTTTTCGTATTCTTATAATGACCCGATGGTGCGTTCGTACTATAGCAGCCCAATGTATGATAATTATCCGGTAGTTGGCGTAAACTGGCATCAAGCTCAAGCTTTCTGCGAATGGCGAACGGTTACTCACAACGCCGAATTGTCTCGTAGAGGTATTACCGAACTCGAACAGTATCGCTTGCCAACCGAAACTGAATGGGAGTTTGCCGCTCGCGGCGGTTTGGATTTAAGCCCTTATCCATGGGGCGGTCCGTATGCCATGAACATGAATGGTTGCTTAATTGGAAACTTCAAACCTCAACGCGGAAAATATGCTTTGGATGGCGGTATCTATCCAGTTATCGTTGCACACTATGCTCCTAACGACTACGGTTTGTATGATATGATGGGCAATGTGGCCGAATGGTGCGTAGACAAGTATGACGATTCTTACGAAGCTCTTCATGATTTCAACCCTGCAAACACATACGATGCTAAATCCGATGACCCTGTAGCCTTAAAACGTAAAGTAATCCGTGGCGGATCATTCAAAGATTTTGCGGAAAACTGCAAAGTATATGCTCGTCACTACGAATATCAAGACACTTGTAAATCTTACATTGGATTTCGTTGCGTGATGTCTTATTTGGGTCGCGATATGAATGACAATATGAGAACGGCATCAAATATTTACAGATAGATAAATTAAAAAAATTAAAACGAATAGAAAACAATTAATTTATAATAATTATGGGATTAAATGAAATTGTAAAAAGTAAAGGTTACAAAAACTTTATGGCGAAACTTTATGGTTTCGGAGCGGCTGTTGTTATTTTAGGAGCCTTGTTTAAAATCAATCACTTTACCGGTGCTAACATTATGCTTATTGTTGGTATGGGAGTTGAGGCTATTATATTCGTCTTTTCGGCCTTTGAACCGCTTCATGAAGAAGTGGATTGGTCTATTGTTTATCCCGAATTGGCTCACGGCGAAGCGGGTGAAAGCAGACATGCCGGAGGCGGTGCTGTCCGTCAACGTTCATCAGAAGAAGAACGCATGTTGAGCGAGAAGTTAGACGATTTGCTTAAAGCCGCTCATATTGATTCTAACTTGATTGGTAGTTTAAGCGACGGTTTGAATAAACTCAATGTTACGGCTAAAAGTTTGAATGCGTCGACTGACATCATGGGGGTAAATACCAATTATGCAGAAGAGTTAACAAAGTTAACCGAAAGTTTGGGGCGCTTAAATTCGCTTTATATGCAACAGCTTGAAGCTTCTTCGCACCAAATGGAAGCCACTGCAAAAGCACAGGAAAACATGAACCGCATTGCAGAAACCTTAGCCGGAACTCTTGAAAGCTCTGCAAAATATAAGGAAGAAATCAGCGATTTATCCAACAAGGTAAACTCGTTGAATAAAATCTACGGCGGAATGCTTTCTGCCATTCGCAACGTAGGTAAAGAAGCGTAGTCGGTAGCACTGGCGAAATTAAAACTAATTAGAGAACTAAACAAGTAATAATATGTCCGGAGGAAAAGAAACCCCAAGGCAGAAGATGATCGGAATGATGTATTTGGTGCTAACCGCAATGTTGGCGTTGAATGTGTCTACTGCGATTTTGAGATCTTTCTTGATTGTGAATGATAGTATTGAATCGACTAATATTAACTTTGAGTCGAAGGTAGCGAGTTCGTATACAATGTTTGATCAAGCTTTGGCAGAGAACAAAGACAAGGTTCAATCAAACTACGACAAAGCTCAAGAGGCTAAGAAATTGGCGGCGGATTTTCGTGCATACGTTCAAAACATGAAAGGCCAACTGATTAGCGCTGTAACGGAATTGCCGGTTGAGGAAGCCAAAAACTTTAGTCCACACAATATTGCACGCCAGGATGACTACGATACGCCTTCTCGATTTTTCATTGAACAAGGGCATGGCAAGGAACTTCGCGAGAAGATAGCTGCTTTTGAAAAGGATATGTTGGCTCTTCTGCCTGAGGATGTTATTTCTCAAATCAATCTGCCTTTTGATATCGAAGGTCCGTTTAAGGATGAAAGTGGTCAGCCGGTAAGTTGGGAAACCGTTAATTTTTACGGAGCCATTATTGTAGCATCAATTACTATATTGAATAAATTGGAGAATGATGCGATGAACTTGGAGTATGATGTAGTGAATAAACTTTACGACTTGGTTTCTTCGGGCGATATGACATTCTCAAATGTTGTAGCTAAGATTGTTCCCAAATCAACCTTTGTAACACTTGGCGAGGCCTTTGAAGCGGAAGTTTTCCTTGTGGCTTTCGACGATAAAACTCGTATTACGGCGAATGTTAACGGACAAAATTTGGTCAGTAAAGACGGTATTATCAATTACACTTCGCAACCGTCAAAAGAAGGAGTGTTCTCGGTATCCGGATTTATCAACATGCCGGGAGGCGACCAAACCAGCTATCCGTTCAAAACCGAATACATTGTTGCTGCGCCTATGGCAGCTGTTTCTGCGGATAAAATGAATGTGCTTTATATCGGTCTTGATAATCCGATTTCAACATCGGTTTCGGGCGTTGACCCAAGCGGCGTTACGGCAACCATCACCAACGGAACGCTGAGCAAAGTTCCCGGTTCCGGCGGTAGCTATATTGCCCGCGTAAATAATCTTGGCGAGGCGACCATAACTTTAACCGTAAAATCCGGTAACTCTACCAAAACAGCCGGCACATTCAGATACCGCGTGAAAAAAGTGCCGGATCCAGTTGCTATAGTCAATGGATTTGATGAATTCCTAACTATTGTTGACAAAAACAATTTGGCCAATTCCGGCGGTTTGATTCCGAGACTGAAAGATTTTGATTTTGAATTAAATAATTTAAAAATCAATTCGTTTTCGATGAATACTATTGTTGGCGGCGATGTTCGGGACTTCAAATCGAATAGCAACCGTTTTACCGATGAGATGGTAACAGCCATGCGAAACTCTAAAAAAGGACAACGGTTCTTCTTTGAAAACATCAAATGTCAAATGCCCACAGGGCCAACTGATTTACGCTCCATTGTACTAACGATTAAATAATAAATTCGCCATAATCATGAAAAAATTAGCATTCCTAATCGCATTCACCTTGTTCTTTGCCTGTGCTTTTGAAACTGCAAACGCTCAAGTTGTCGAAAACAAACCTCCTTCTGATAATTTCTACGAAAAAGTTAACAACGTAGGTAAAGTTCCTCGTGCTTACGTACCTGTGCGTGAAGCCGATGTGTACATCAAAAAGAGAATTTGGCGAACCATTGATTTTCGCGAGAAATTCAATCAATTTTTCTACTATCCGACACAACCTGTTCAAGACCGTATCAGTTTTATGACCATGGTGATGGACGGCCTCAAAGAAGGTAGTATATCGGCTTATGATGCCATTACGGATGATTTCAAAAAGCCTCTCACGTATGAGGAATTTATATCCGCAAACACCGATATTCAAGAAAAAGAAGTGGAAGATTTGGACAACCCCGGACAAATGATTACTCGTGTGGATACCTCATCATTCAGTAATGAAAATGCAAAATTCCTCCGGATTAAAGAAGATTGGTTTATCGACCGTCAACGTGGTATGCGCGACACTCGCATTATGGGTTTATGCCCAACTATGCAACTATTCGACGAGCAAACCGGCGAACTCAAAGGTAATCAACCGATGTTTTGGATTCGTTACGAAGATTGCCGTAATGTGTTTGTAAATACAGAAGCTTTTAACCGCCACAATTCGGCCTTGCGCATGTCGTATGATGATGTGTTTGCTTGGAAACGCTTTTTCAACAGTTACATCTACAAGGAGGATAACCAACAAGATCGTTCCATTCAAGAATATCTACAAGGTTGGCAAGTTATGGCCGAAGCTGAACGCATCAAAGAGGAGTTATTGAATTTGGA
>JAITVC010000128.1 GCA_031286005.1 Bacteroidales bacterium | reverse complement strand
GTATTGATGAAAAATAACTTTAGCAGGTAAGCCTCTGCCACGGTTTTATTACTCTTTTCTGGCAGGGATGACAAAAACACCTTAAAAGGGTATAATACGCATTTAGTGCAGAGCTTTGGCGGGTGAAAATGAATTTTAATCATAAAAGTTTACAAAATGGAAACAAATTTTAAAAAATATGGAACTATCCTCTCAAGAGAGGAAGCCAAGAAAATTAAAGGAGGAGCTTTGGCGGACGAGTGCACAAGATTTACTTGTGCGTGTGGTTCAACAGGCTTTTCTACTTGCATCTCGAATGCGGATGAGATTTGGACTGTAGCAGCCCATGTCTGTCCAGAGGCGACACAGGTAGATTGTGTGCGGATAGATTAGAGGTTTTTAGAAACTATCTATCTTATGGAGTTGTGGAAACAACCACAACTCCATTTTCTTGATTTTACACTTTTTAATCCTTTAATACTGATAAAATGAAACGATTCTTATTTTTAATTATTTGTGTTGTTTTTTTCACAATAGAGAGCTCTGCTCAAAGCAACGCAACGGTTACTGTTACTACATCAATCCCCATATCTGTAACCATATACAAGCCCATTGATGGGATGTATCAGAGTAGTGTCGTGTCGGAAGATTTTGAATTAGATTCGGCAAGATCGGCGACACACAAATTCAATATAAACAATTTTTCAATCATCCAAGTAATAACGCAAACTACCAGAACAAATCTTTTTTTGTTTCCTGACGACCATGTAACCGTTAATTACATCAATAAAGGCATCATCCAAATAACCGGAAACAACGCAGTGGTGCATACATACTACAACACTCAATTTGTTAGAAAACGAGAATACATAAACCGGATTGAGGATCGCGCTATGCGAAGCGACGATTTTGGAAAAATGGTAATGGATATGGAAAAGACGTTCCTAAAAGAGGTCAACGATTCATTGGAACTGCTTCAACAAACCCCCGAAGTATCGACACAACTAATATCTTTATTGCGGGACGAGATTGCAATAAATTTCTATTATAGTATTTATCAAACTTTGAAAACTCTATTTGCTAACAAACCTCTCGGCGAACAAGAGGAGATACAAGCAAGGAAGGAAGCTGAAAATATCTTTTCAAAAATAGATTTTCAAAGTTCTAATATTATCAAACTTCCTTCGGGGGTAAATATACTCGCGAATTACTACAAATCGCTTTTGGATAAAAAGAGCGATGAAGTGAAACAAAACCTGTTACAGGGCTATGAAGATGATGTTTTTGGACCATACGTTTCTTATTTATTAGCACCCGATTATATTCGATTACCATCGTTAGGGCGAGCACTTTTTCTTGAACAAATATACAATCCGGATGGGGCGTTATTTCCATATAAAATTGATTTGCCTAAACTATATGAATATCTTAAACAGCATTACCCCGAAAGTGAATACGTTGCTATTCTCGCTGAATATTTTGAAAATACGACATCTCAAAATAGCGTTAGACAAAAAAATCACACGAAACATTTTAAAATCAGTATCGCTCAAAGTGGCGTTCAACAAAGAGATTCTATTTACTTTATTTCACAACCGATAAATACATTATCCGAATTTGCAAATTTACCGGAGTTAAAAGGTCAATATTTATTGGTTGATTTTTGGGCGACTTGGTGTTTTCCTTGTCGTCAAGAATTTGCTTACAAGGACAAAGTAAAAGACATATTGGATTCCTACGATAATTTAGCGTGTGTGTACATTTCGATTGATGAAGACGATAGAGCTGATTTATGGAAAAATACAGTAGAAAAACTCGAGTTGTATGGATATAATATCCGTGCGCAAAAAGAGCTAATTAGCAATATAAAAGAAACGGTTTTTCAATCTCAACCCATTACAATTCCACGATACATTCTTATATCTCCAAATGGCGAATTATTAAATATCAATTTACCAAGACCGAGCACCGGAAAAGAGTTGGCCGAAATCATACGAAAACATCTAAAATAAAATACAACAAACCAATGAAGACCATATCAATGCCTTGATCCTGTACAGATAAATTGAAAATTTTTGTGAAAAGAATTAATTACAAAAAAATGGTTACTAAAACTATACTTCTATTTGTGGCGTTTGTGGCATTACCTTTTGTATCATCTACTCAGAGTATTGAACGAAAAGTTGTGGATGCAGAGACTGGGCTTCCAGTTCCTTTTGTAACGGTATTAAGTTCCGACAAGAGTATTGGCGCTTATGCAGATGTCGACGGCGTGTTTTCTATTGATTTGAAAGAGCATTTAACTTACACTTTTTCGCAGATAGGCTATAAACCGCTATCGCTTTCTTTCCAACAACTGTCATCGAAAAAAGCAATACGAATGGAAGCACTACCTTTGGATTTAAATCCTGTCGTTATTAAGGCTGATGCTGCACTTAGGGCTATGTATAGAGCTACCGACTCTACCCATAAACGCATGCCAACTACGCCTTTTTATCGAAGATGTTACAGGCAAGAAGTGTTACAAGTCAATGGGAAAATTGTAGAAGATGCCAAAGCCATTATAGATATTGAAATTTCGAGAATTTTTGCCCCAAGAAGAGGAACGTATTACGCTAAACGGCTAAAAGGGTTAGAGATTAATATAGATGGAGATACGATATATGAAAAACTTGAAAAGTCTGCTCCGGTTTGTTTTTTTAATGAATTCATTATAGGTGCACCAAAAGAAGAGAAAAACGTTATTTTTACTCGTATGTCAAACGATACAACTATTTTGTTTTCATATTATCCTAAACCAAATTATTTGGGGGAAAAGACGTATACCTCCGGACGTTTTACCATGAATGAAAAGACTATGGCCATCCTTAGGATAGACCAGTTTATAGATAGTACGACACTTGTTCGTCATAATAATATTGCGAGGAAATATCAATATCATAAGTATACTACCTGTTTTTATTTTACCTCGAAAGGTATTGTATCAAAGATTGAATATGTGTCGGTTTATTCGTTGAAAGAGAATCCTGATGAGATTTTTACGTGGACAACTACAAATATTTATAAAGATCTGACAAAATTGGAATATCAGGAAGTACCATCCGAACGTTACCGAGCAAAGAAATTTCTTTTGGAACAACATCCTGTGGATATGCCGGATTTTGAAAGCGTTTTCCAACAGGGATTTTGGGATTAATGTAAATTAGTTATAAAGATCTGTTTACAGCAGCATTTCGTAGTGATCATAAACAACCGTATGCCCGCCGAATTTTTCTTTATAAGCAATCAAGCCTTCATTCAAGAATTGTCCGCCGTTTTCAGAGGAAATCCCAAAATCAAAATAACGGAAATCCATAAACAACTGGTGAATGCAAAGATCGTACAAATACTCTCCCGCATACATTCTTTCGCCTTCCGAAGATACAGCCGCATATTGCAAATGCGCAACATCATTCACCAAATAAACCACACCACCCGCCACAATCTCATTGCCGGCATACACGGCAATAGATTGAACATATTTGGGGAATAAGGATTGCAAAAGATTCATTTCCGCTTGCGAGTGCACAGGGGCAATATGGTGTTTTTTGGCCAAATTGGTGGCAATAATATCCCAAAAAGCATCCACATTGGGATGAATTTCATAGCGCAAATTATGTGTGTCGGCATATTTGGCAATTCGTGTTAACCGCAAGCGCAACGAGGGATTGGGCTTTTGAATACAGAATGTCGTCGAACAACCTCGTGCAACCAAACGTGCATCGTTGCGAAACAACGCATACAAATCCTCTTCGCAACAATATCGGTGATAGATAGCCGGAACAGGCTTGTAATATAGCGTTTCAATATTCCACGCCTTCAAAAACACTTTCAAAGCATCAAAAATCGCCAACACCAAAGTTTGTGAAACACCCGTAGCAATCAACAACGAGCCATACGTCAAACCCTGATGCGAATACACCGTTTTCCCGTTGCCATTGGCCGGTAGCAAGGCTATTAATTTTCCGGAGTCGAAAATCAGCAACGAAAAATCTTCAAACCGGTGCGCATGGTAATCCATATACGCCCGCTTAAACAGGAAAGTGCCGTTTTTCGCTTTGTCCACAAACGCATCCCAGCCTTGCAAATCGGCTGTTTCGTAGCGTTTGATGGTTATATTGAACAATTGCATAACGTGAAATTATCTGCAAAGATACAAATTATTTTCGTATCTTTGCACATGTTTTTTTCCGTAGTTATAACCACTTACAATGCAGAGCGCTTTCTTTTAGATGCTCTAAATAGTTTGAAAAGCCAGACTTTTCAAGACTTTGAATGGATTATAACCGATGATGCGTCAACCGACCATACACGCCAAATCTATCGCCAATGGCTGGCTGATAATCCCGAATTTGCCACCCGCTTGAAAATCATTGAAAGCAAAACCAATACCGGCATATCCGCTAATGTCAATCGGGGATTAAGAGCCGCTTCGGGCGACTGGATTCATGTGCTTTCGGCCGATGATGCCTTGTTTGAAGATACATTGGAACAAGTGTGTAAATTTGTCAAGAATAATTCAGATATATCGGTTTTGCAAGGTATTTCGGCAATTTACAACACCGACTTTGCGGATGCCAATTTAGCGGGCTACCTTTCGGAAAATTATAAAACATCCGACTTTTTCCAACGTTCGTCCGGCAAGCAATATCGCTACCTGTTGAAGCATTGCCATGTGGTGGCTCCGGCAGTTTTTTTTAAGAAAGATGCGGTTGAACACGTCGGGTTTTGTGATGAATCTATTCCCATGATTGACGATTGGCCGCTTTGGTTGAAACTCACAAAGGCAGACTATAAATTTTATTTTTTGAATCGTGTGGTAGTGAAATACAGATACCATAACAAGTCGTTTGTGAATGAAAATAAAGGCCTTTTGATAGATGATGTACATCGTAAGGCACGACCTGTCTACGATTTGTATATTGCCCCAAATATCGGCATCTTTGGAAAAATAAAGTATCACACAACGTATCTGTTCAAAGAGATATTATACCGTTTTTTCAACTCTAAGGAAAACCCAATAGCCGCATTTATGCTCGCTATTTGGAGGATTTTCAGACAGTCGTTCGTAAAAGTTAAGAACTAAAAGGTATAAATTTTTCATTTTTAGCTCTTAATTTTTAATTAAAATTTGGACATGTCAAAAAAAAATCGTATCTTTGCAACCCCAATTTTGGGAAAAAATCATTAAAACCCTTATAAAATGTACGCTATTGTTGACATCGCAGGGCAGCAGTTTAAGGTTACGAAGGACCAAAAACACTTCGTTCACCGTTTGGAAGCCGAAGTAGGCGACACGGTTGAATTTGAGAACGTGCTCCTGACCGACGAAAATGGCCAAATCACCATCGGTGAGCCATTCGTTGCCGGCAAAAAAGTTACCGCAAAAGTGCTTATGCAAACTCGCGGAGAAAAAGTAATTATCTTTAAAAAGAAACGTCGTAAAGGCTATCGCAAGACCAATGGACACCGCGATTATATTACGCAAATCCAAATCGAATCAATCAGCTAAAATTCTAAAACTATGGCACATAAGAAAGGCGTCGGAAGTTCAAATAACGGACGCGAATCACAAAGCAAACGCCTCGGCGTGAAAATTTTCGGAGGGCAACAAGCTATCGCCGGAAACATCATCGTGCGTCAACGTGGAACTGCGCATCATCCCGGCTTAAACGTAGGTCTTGGTAAAGATCACACGATTTTTGCATTGGTTGACGGTACTGTTCAATTCCGCAAAAAACGCGATAATCGCTCTTATGTTTCGGTTATTCCAGCATAAGTTTGAGTGTTCTCATCGAAAAGGGATTGCCATTTGGTAATCCTTTTTTTTTTCGTATCTTTGCAAAATTAAAATCATACCACCATGAAAAAAATTACACTCTTAAGCCTTGCACTAATGATTATTAATGTGGCTTGTAAAAACCCGACCGAAACTATCGAAACTGTTGCACAAACTGAAACTACCAACATGAAAAAGACATTTAAACAAATTGATCCAAAAGACATTCAAGACAATCCTATTAAACTGATTGATGATGATTGGTTGCTCATCTCTGCCGGGAATCAAGATAAATTCAATATGATGACGGCCAGCTGGGGCACAATTGGCAATTTGTGGAATCAACCGGTTGTGTTTATTTTTGTTCGCCCTCAACGCTACACGTATGAATTTACGGAAAATAGCAAGTATTTCACCGTTACAGCATTTGAAGAAAAAGATCGCAACATCTTGCAAATCTGTGGCACAAAATCCGGTCGAGATATTGACAAAATCAAAGAAACAGGCCTCAAGCCACTCTTCACAGAACTTGGCAATCCGTATTACGAACAAGCTCGATTGGTGATTGAGTGTGAGAAGATCTATGCAGATGTCTTGGAAGAAGACTCATTTATAGACAAAACCATTGTAGACAAAACCTATCCCACAAAGGATTTCCACAAGATGTATGTAGGAAAGATTGTGAATGTTTGGGTAAAAGAATAATATACTTTTTATGTTACAAATAAACACCTTAAAAGACCAAACAGCGCATGTGATCGAGCGTTTGAGTCATAAAAACTTTAAGAATGCCGAACAGCACGTTAAGGATATTTTAGATATAGACAAACTTCGTCGCGAAACACAACAAAAAGCCGACGAATTGCTGGCAGAAGGCAACCGAATTGCCAAAGAAGTGGGCGCATTCATCGCCAAAGGCCTGAAAGACGAAGCCGAAAAAGTGAAAGCGAAAACGGTCGAATTGAAGCAGGAAAGCAAACAATTCTCGGAGAAATTAGCCGACCTTGAAAAGCAGCTTGAAGCCAAGTTAGTTTTGCTGCCAAATCTTCCGCACACATCTGTTCCAAAAGGTTTTGGGGCAGACGATAATGAAAATATTCATCAAGAAGGCGAGATGCCGAAGTTGGGAAAAGATGCCGTTCCGCATTGGGATTTGTGTGCCAAATACGACATTGTTGATTTTGAATTGGGCAACAAAATCACGGGCGCCGGATTCCCTGTGTATAAAGGAAAAGGTGCAAGATTGCAACGGGCGTTGATTAATTTCTTCTTGGAAAAAGGCATCGAGGCGGGCTATACGGAAATTCAACCGCCGTTGATGATTAATGCCGATTCGGGTTTCGGAACCGGGCAATTGCCCGACAAAGACGGTCAAATGTACTACATGCCGTTGGATGATTTGTATATGATTCCGACTGCCGAAGTGCCGGTTACTAATATTTATCGTAATGTGATTTTGCAAGCAAAAGATTTGCCGATTAAAAATGTGGCCTATTCATCGTGTTTTCGCAGGGAAGCGGGCTCTTACGGCAAGGATGTTCGTGGGCTGAATCGTTTGCATCAATTCGATAAAATCGAGATTGTGAATATCGCACATCCTGAGAAATCCTATCAGATTTTGGAAGAAATGAAAGATTACGTGGCCACATTGATTCGTGCATTGGGTTTGCCTTTCCGTATATTGCGATTGTGTGGCGGCGACATGAGTTTCACATCTGCATTGACTTATGATTTTGAAGTTTGGAGTGCCGCTCAAGAACGCTGGTTGGAAGTGAGTTCCGTTTCAAACTTTGAGAGTTTTCAAGCTAATCGGATGAAATGCCGTTTCAAAAATGAGGAAGGCAAAACGCAATTAGTTCACACCTTGAATGGCTCAGCAATGGCCCTGCCTCGCATCGTTGCAGCCTTGCTCGAAAACAATCAAACCCCGGAAGGCATTATCATTCCTGAGGTTTTGAAGCCTTATACGAAATTTGATAAAATAGATTAATCATTCTTTACCATGAAAAAAACATTAAGCATCTTAATTCCGGCAATTGTTGTAGCAATCCTATTGATTGGCGGTTATTCACTCATCAAACGTTCGGCGGACAAATCTAAAGAAACCACTTCGGCCTCAGAAGAAACTCCTGTAAATACGCCAAAAACAGGCGCACTAAAAGTTTTATTGATTAACGGCAGTCCGAATGAGAAAGGTTGCACGTTTACCGCATTGAGCGAAGTGGCAGCATCCTTGAATGCGGAAGGCGTGGAAACGGAGATTATTCACATCGGGAAAAAAGCCATGCAAGGCTGCACAGCCTGCGGTGCTTGTAAACGCTCGGAAGGTTGCGCTTTTGATGATTTGGTCAATGTTGTGGCTGAGAAAGCCAAAACGTGCGATGGTTTAATTTTTGGCTCGCCGGTTTATTATGCCTCTGCCAATGGCTCGATGCTGGCGTTTTTAGACCGATTGTTCTATTCTGCCGGTAAGACCTTTGCACATAAACCCGGTGCAGCGGTGGTTTCGGCTCGTCGCGCAGGAACAACGGCAGCTTTGGATTGCTTGAACAAATATTTCACGATTTCCGAAATGCCCGTAGTTTCGTCGCAATACTGGAATATGGTTTTCGGAAATACACCCGAAGAAGTCAAGCAAGACCTCGAAGGCATGCAAATCATGCGCACTTTGGGCAAAAATATGGCATGGCTACTGAAAACCATTGAGGCCGGAAAAGCAGCCGGTATAGAACTTCCACAACACGAAAAGAGATTGGGTACGAATTTTATTCGATAATATGCACCGTTTCGTTTTCATTGTTGGATTATGGTTGTGCTGTGCTGTATCCTTTGCACAGCAAGGCAGCACGGAGCAGTTGGCCATAGAATTTCTGAACAACGGTGAAACGAAAAAAGCCTTAAAACTCTTCGATGAGGCCTATTCCAAAGCGCCATCGCCGCATCTCTACAATTTGTATTTGGAGGCGCTTTTGCAAAAAAAAGATACCAAAGAGGCGGAGCGATTAGTGCGCAAACATTTGCGGAATTTCCCCAATATCCGCACAACGGCCGTAGATTTGGGCTATGTGTATTTAGTTTCGGGCAACAAGACGAAAGCCGATAAAGAATTTACTAACATTCTCGAAAGATTACCGAATAATGCAAATCAAATTACTGAAATTGCCATTGCGTTATTCAATCGCAATCAGATGGAATTTGCCACACAGGCTTTTGCGAAAGGTCGGAAGATATTGAATGACCCGCAAGCCTTTGCGTTGGATTTGGCTGCACTTTACGAACGTGCAAATCGCATAGCCGATATGACGAATGAGTATTTGGTCATGCTTGATTATAATCCGGATATACTTCCGTATGTGGAACAGCGGATACAAGTTGTTTTGGCCAATGATACCGAAAAACAAGCCACTGCGGAAATTCGGAAAACCATTTTGGCGTATATCCAAAAGAATCCGGAAAACCGGACGGCACAGGAATTTTGGATTAGCTTGCTTTTGGCAACGGAAGATTTTGATACCGCTTTTACCTTTGCGAAGGCTTACGATAAACGGTTTAACAATGCGAGCTTAGTTTTGCAAACCGCACGAATTGCGCAAAACTCCAACTCCAAAATTGCTGAACAAGCCTATCAGTATTTGATTGCCAAAGGCGATCGTTTTCCGTTATATCCGGTGGCACGCATGGGTTTGTTGTCCTACTACTATCAGCAAATCATAACAGCCGTGGTGGTGGACACCAAAGCGTTGTTAGCCCTCGAAAAAGAATACGCCGACGTATTGAGCAGGCGACCGTTATCGGTAGAGTCCGTGGACTTAATTCGAGATTGGGCACATATTTCGGCATTTTACCAAAACGATTTCGAGAAGGCCGACTCACTCTTGAATACAGCGCTGAACATGCCCAATCTTCCTCGAAATATAGCAGCACAAGTCAAATTGGATTTAGCCGATATTTATTTGTTCACGGATGAAGTTTGGGAATCCACCTTGCTCTATTCGCAAGTGGAAAAAGAGTTTAAACATGATGAAATCGGCTTTGATGCCAAACTCCGAAATGCCCGATTATCGTATTATATCGGCGAATTTGAATGGTCGCTGGCGCAATTGGATGTGCTTCGTGCGGCAACATCCAAACTTATTGCCAACGATGCGATGGAACTGAGTTTGCTCATTCGTGAAAACAACGATTACGACAGTAGTTATTCCACCTTACGGTTGTTCGCTCATGCGGATTTGTTGATTTATCAACGGAAATACGATGAGGCTTTGCAGATGTTCGACAGCATTCGCAAACTGGAATTTTCGCACTCTCTGCACGATGATATTCAGATGAAGCGTGCCGAGGTTGCCTTGAAACGTGGTAATCCGGAAGAAGCCGTGCCGTTTTTGGAAGATATTTTTACCAACTACACAGACCAACTTTTGGCCGATGATGCACTCTATTTGGCAGCACGGATTTGCGAAGAACAGCTGAAACAGCCGTTTAAGGCGATGGATTTCTACGAGCGGTTAATCTTGGAACATCCGTCGAGTTTGTATATTCCGGATGCACGGAAACGGTTTCGCACGCTGCGGGGCTCATAACCAATTTTTCTTGCGGAAAAACCAAATCCCCACCACTGACAAGGCAATGGATGCTGCAATTACAACATAAAACGATGGCGACCAAATCTGCGACGAGCGTTCCAAGTTCATTCCGAAGTAACTTGCTATCAACGTTGGGAACATCAATACGATGGAAAACGACGTGAGGCGTTTCATCACCACGTTCACATTATTGGAAATCACAGACGCAAAGGCATCCATCATGGCCGTGAGAATATCGCTGTAAACATTGGCTGTGATACGGGCCTGTTGCACCTCAATCTCTACGTCTTCGAGCAAATCCTCGTCGAACGGTTTACCGGTTTTCGGCAAAATACTTTTAAATTTTTGAAGCAACAATTCATTGCTACGCAAGGACGTAATAAAGTGGACTAACGTTCGCTCGATACGCATCATTTCCAACAGTTCCTCGTTGCGGATGGATTGTTGCAGATTGTTTTCCCCATCTTTCATCTCCGCATTAATACGTTTAAGGTATTTCATATACCACACCGACGACGAAAGCATAAGATGCAAAATCAAATCGTTCGCATTTTTGTATGAAAACGATTTGCGGCGTGAGAAAAAGATGAGGTCGTCAATCATTTCCGCATTGTGATGGCAGATGGTAATGAACTTTTCGCCCGACGAGAGAATCCCCAGCGGCACCGTTCCGAAAAAATCGCCCTCTTCTTTGAGCTTGATAGGCACACGGATGATAATCATGCGCCAGTCATCTTCATATTCGATACGTGGACGCTCTTCGGGATCTTCAATATCGCTCAAAAACGATTGCGGAATGCCAAATTCGTTTTCTAAAATCGTTAAATCCTTACGGGAAGGGGCAATCACATTCACCCACACATCGTCGGAATATTCCTTGGTTTCTTGAAACCCATTTTTGCTAATTAAATACTTGATCATCGTGAAACAGTTAAAAAGGTTGATACTGCAGGCGATGATTGTCAAAATCAGAGACTAATCCCGCCTGTTAAGAAGCGTTGTTTGAAGCGCAGAAAGCGGTACGTCGTCCATGATTTTAATAATTTTTAAGTTTACGGGTGCAAAGATACGAAAAAATTAAGAACGCCGCAAGGCCTCAACGAAGTTAATTAAAAATTAACAAAAAAAAGGCATACCCGAAAGTATGCCTTTTTTATTAGTGTGTGAAAAACAAAACTTATTTTGCTACTTCTACACCTTTCATGATCACTTCGGCACGATTTTTTGCACTTACCAAAGTTTTGGCGATGGCTTGAATATCGGCCGGTTTGATGGTTTCAAGCAATTGTTCGCGTTTAGTGAAGCCATCCGTGCTGTACATGGCATATTCGTTGATGGCATTCATCCATGTACCATTATCACGACGTTTTTCTTCAAAGTCTTTTTTCATGTAGGCGATTGTTTTTTCAAAATCTTCGCTACGTGGCCCCTCATTAGCGATTTTTTCCATTTCACGATATACGATTGAAAGAAGTTTATCGGCCAAATTAGGATCGGTATCAAAGAGAATCAACATCGAGTAGTTTCCGTCCGGATAACGTTGGAGTTGACCTTGAACGGCTACACCATACGTGCCGCCTTCTTTTTCACGAATCTCTTCGGTATAAACCAAGTTGAGGATTTGTTGGAAAATGCTATACTTCATCACGTTTTCCGGTGTATAATCCATTTTTCCGGTATAAACCGTAACAACGGTTGCTTTTACGGTTAGCATTTCGCGGTTGAAATGCGTTTGGCTTTCGCCTTTAAGCGGATTTAGGTTGATGTCTTTGAAAGTTTCTTTACGGCTCAAGTTGGGCAATGCTCCGATATATTGTTCCATCAACGGAATGAAAGTGGCTTCGTCGATATTTCCCACGAATGTGAACGTGAAATCGCTCATATCTTTGAAACGCTCCTTGTACAATTCAATCGCTAATTTATAGTCTATTTTGCTCAAATCGTCCATTTTTACCGGATTGGTGCGCGGTTGATTGCCATATATTTTGTTCATTAAGGTATCCATGAGGCTGGACATCGGATCTGCAGCTGTGTTTTCCAATTGAGCTTTCATGCGTTCCATCCACGAATCAAAGGCTTCTTGGTCGAAGCGAGGCGCTGTGGTATACAAATACACCAATTGCATCATAGTTTCTAAATCTTTCGGAGAGCAGTTTCCTACAAGTTGTTCGGTGGGCGTACCAATGTTGGCATTTACACGTACTTGTTTGCCCGAAAGGGCTTTATTCAAATTTACAATGCTGAAATTACCAACACCACCAATCGTTGCAATTTCATTCAACATTTTGATGGTCATAACATCTTTTTCATTCATCAACGAGTTTCCTCCAAAAGAAGTTGCAACAAAGCGAATTTCATCTTCTTTAAAATCGGTTGGTTTGATGATAACTTTGATATTGTTTGATAATGTAAATTCTTTTGCTTCGAACAATTTTACGTCCGTAGTTTTGGTTACTTTTCCGGCTTGGAGTTGGGCTACATCAACCAACGGCTCGTTAGAAACTTCGTCTTTGTACGCTTCTTGCGGAGCTGCCATCGTTTTTTCGTAGATGCTCATTAGTTCTTCTTTCGTGGGATAAGTTACGCCTTCTTTTTTCGGACCATAACCGTAAATCACTAAGTCATTATCATGAATAAACTGCTGAGCCAGCATATTGATCTGTTCCAACGGCAACATTGGTGCCACTTGGTTCATGAGCGCATATTCGCTTTCGATGCCCGGCATAGGTTCGTCATCTTCAAAGTTGCGAACACATTCTTGGGCGATAGACCCACTTTTTTGTTTGTCACGTTCTTTGTAGGCTTTTTCAATGGAACTTAAATAATTGGCTTTAGAACGTTCGTACTCGCCTGAGGTGAAACCATGTTGTTTCACACGGGCGATTTCGGCCACAACGGCCTCAAATGCAGTGGTCATAGCGCCTTCTTTGCTTCCTGCGGAAACTTCAAAAGCGTCCATCGATTTAGCCACGATAAACGAACCGGTTCCAGCACCTGCATAGAGGAACGGTGCATTGGCTTTTTGTGCGATTTCGCTAAAACGGGTATTCAACATCGACGTTACAACATTGGTCATGAAATTAAAAATTAAACTTTGTGCTGTAACTTTTACTTCTTTTGGAAGCGGATCGTATTTATAGTTGATAGAAAATCCGGTTTCGGTCATTTCGGGGTCTGTACCCAACACGATAATCGGCTTTTCGTTTGGCTCAATAGACACTGCAGCCAATTCGGATGGTGTTGTAGGAGCGGGAATATCGGCAAACATGGTTTTGATTTTCTCTTCTACGTAATTGGGGTCAAAATCGCCAACAACAATAATGGCTTGGTGATCGGGGCGATACCATTTTTTGTAATAATCCCGCAATTCGTCGTATTTGAAACCGTTGATGACTTGTTCGGTGCCAATTGGCATACGAAGTCCGTAGCGGTTTCCGGGGAACATATCCGGTAGCATTTCTTCGAGGATACGCATCATGGCCGATGATCTGGTGCGCATTTCTTCACGAATAACACCGCGTTCCTCGTCAATATCTTTGTCAGCTAACGTCAACCCGGCTGACCAATCGTGAAGTACCAAGAGGCAAGAGTCAATCAATGATGTGCGTGTTAATGGTACGGACGAAATGTTGTAAACAGTTTCGTCGAAAGCGGTGTAGGCATTCAGGTTGTAACCGAATTTTACGCCGATGCTTTCGGTGAATTTGAACAGGTCTTTTCCGGGAAAGTTTTTGGTTCCGTTAAAAGCCATGTGTTCCAAGAAGTGAGCCAACCCGCGTTGGTTGTCTTCTTCTTGAACGGAGCCAACTTTTTGGGCGATGAAGAACTCGGCCTGACCTTTTGGTTCGGCGTTTTGACGGATGTAATACGTGAGGCCGTTCGGCAAGGTGCCTTTGCGAACTTTCGCATCAATGGGGAGTGGCGGCATTTGTTGTGCCATTGCGGGGATGGTTAAGACAATCACCAGCAGGGAAAGGAGAATTTTTTTCATTTGAATTATGGTTTTGATTTAAGTTTTTTATATAAATGACACGCAAAGGTACAAATTTTTTGTTAAAATGACAAATTAAGAGTAATTTTTTTAGGTTCAAGATTAGAATAGAATGCTTATCTTTGCATTATCTAATTGAGAACAAAAGAAAAACAAGTATATAAAAAATGCTAAAATTTCAGAGGCTAAATTTAGAGTCATATTGAA
>JAITVC010000253.1 GCA_031286005.1 Bacteroidales bacterium | reverse complement strand
ATGAACAAATACAAAAAATATTCCGAAAAGAAATAATTTTTGTACACCATCTTGTAGAGACGCAGCCCATGCTGCGTCTCTTTTTTTATCAACCCACCGTAACCTTTTTGCACCATTTGCGTATAATTAGAAAAATAACAGCTATGAATTACATTCTTTTCGATGACGGAACAACCCGTTCCAATCTCTTGCCGCTCACATTTACAAGACCCACTGCCGATTTGCGAGTAGGCATCACCACCATTCGCGAAAAATGGGAGAGCCTTTTGGAAACCAAAACCTCCTCGTTGACAGAGAAATATTTGGAGAAAAAATTCCCAACCATCAAAAAGACCAACAACATTTTGATTGATGGCTCTGTTATTCCGAATGCGGAATTAGTCGCTAAAATTAAGAAGCTAAAACCCAATCAAGCCCTTTCTTGCGAAGATATGATTGTGGCCTACCGCATGAATGAAGAAGGCTTGGATGGCTCCAACGATGAGGCCTACGACCACATGGAAGAAATCGAATTTACAGGCGATTTAATCAAAATAAATCATCTTTGGGATTTGTATCTGAACAATGATGAAATGCTCAGAAAGGATTTTGCGCATTTAACCGAAGGCCGTAAATCCGAGAAAATCAGTAAAAGCAATACCATTATTGGCGATGTAGAACAGATTTTTGTTGAGAAAGGAGCCTCAATTGAAGGCGCCATTCTGAATTCATCTCGTGGCCCTATTTATGTGGGCAAAGAGGCCAAAATCATGGAAGGTGCTTGTGTTCGAGGCCCTTTTGCGATGTGCGAACGTGCAGAAGTGAAAATGGGCGGAAAAATATACGGAGCAACCACATTAGGCCCCTACGCAAAAGTGGGTGGGGAAGTTGAGAATGTGATATTTATCGGCTATTCCAATAAGCCTCATGATGGATTTTTGGGACACTCCGTTGTTGGCGAGTGGTGCAACATCGGCGCAGGTACAAACTCGTCAAACCTCAAAAACACGTATGATGAAATCAAACTTTGGAGTTATACGTGGGAAACTTTCGAGCCTACCGGTCAGCAGTTTTGCGGCCTGTTTATGGGCGACCATACAAAGGTTGCAATTCAAACAACTTTCAATACCGGTACGGTAATTGGCGTAGGCGCAACGATTTTCGGATCAGGGTTCCAACGTAATTTCGTTGCCTCGTTTACGTGGGGTGGCAAGCAATCGGAAGTTAGCAAAGTGATTGATGTGGCCAAACGCATGTATGCCCGCCGTGGCAAAGAATTTGCTAAAGTCGATGCCGATATTTTGAAAAACATATTTAAAATCACTCATTCATACAGAACACGAAGAGCCTAATGGATACAAGTTTGCTGAATTTAGCGGAATTTATTGAAACCGAGAACGAATTTATTCCTGCATTTTCATTAGAGAATGCGGATCTTATGAAGAAAGAAACAGTTCCCGAAACCTTACCGATTTTGCCTTTGCGGAATACGGTTTTGTATCCGGGGATTGTTATGCCGATTACGCTTGGACGTAATAAAGCCAAAGAATTAATCAAAAAATTGCAAGGCGAAAAACAGTATCTTGGTGTGGTTTCGCAACGCGATAAGCAGCTCGACAAAGAGCCTGTCCCTGCAGATTTATACGATGTGGCCACGATGGGAGTTGTGATGCAAACCATCCAAATGCCCGACGATAGCACGATGGCGATTATTCAAGGCGTTCGGCGAATAAAAATCAACCGGTACCTGCAAAATGAGCCGTATTTTGTGGCCGAAGTTAGTGCGATGCCCGATGAAACAGAGATGCAGGACAACGAGCAAAATGCAGCCTTGCTTTCGTCAATTCGTGATTTGACCAAACAAATTATACAGAAATCGCCGCTAATTCCTAATGATATGGAATTTGTGTTAAAGAATATTCGAGACACGAATTTTCTGATTAATTTTGTGGCCTCCATGCTCGAAGTGGACGGTACGGAAAAACAGCGTTTGCTCGAATCCTCGGACTTGAAGGAGCGGGCGCAAATTCTGTTGGAATTACTTACACATGAGCAACAGCGTGTGGATTTGAAACAACAAATTCAAGGCAAAGTACGTTCGGGAATGGATAAGCAATATCGCGAACATATTTTGAATGAGCAACTGAAAACAATTCAACAGGAATTGGGCGGCTCTCAGGTTGATAATGATGTAAAGGAACTGAAAGAAAAAGCGAAAAACAAAAAATGGTCGCCGGAAGTAGCAGAAGTTTTTGAAAAAGAACTGAAAAAACTGCAACGGTTGCATTCCATGTCGCCCGACTATTCAACGCAATTGAATTATTTGTCAACGGTTGTGGAATTGCCGTGGAATGAATATACCGATGATAATTTTGATTTGAAATATGCCGAAGGCGTGTTGGATGCCGACCATTTCGGATTGGAAAAAGTGAAAGAACGTATTGTCGAACATTTGGCAGTATTGAAATTGAAAGGCGATTTAAAAGCCCCGATTTTGTGTTTGTTCGGGCCTCCCGGCGTGGGTAAAACATCGCTCGGAAAATCGTTGGCAGCAGCCATTGGCCGAAAATATATACGCATGTCGTTGGGCGGATTGCGTGATGAATCGGAAATTCGTGGACACCGTAGAACATACATCGGTGCGATGCCCGGACGCATTATAACCAATCTAAAGAAAGTGAAATCGGCTAATCCGGTGTTCGTACTGGATGAGATTGATAAAATTTTGGGCATGAATGTGCAGGGCGAC
>JAITVC010000175.1 GCA_031286005.1 Bacteroidales bacterium | reverse complement strand
TAACGCTATTTACTGCTTCTTTTTTTGTTGAGCGTGAGGGGTGGGGTGGGTTGAAAACTATTCTGTGCGGGCATCTCAAAATAAAAAATCGCCCAAAACTTGGTTAATTCTAATATTTTTAGTATCTTTATCGCATTAACAACAAAAACAAATATGAAAACTATCACGAACATCGTTGTGCTTTTAGCTATTTTGCTAGGTTTGATGGTTGGGTTGACATCCTGTAATGATAAACAAACCTATGAATACGATGAATCGAAAAGAATCATCGGGAGATGGCAACTCGTAAAATCCGTGCAGTGGCAAGATAAACCTCAAGTAGTTTATTATCAGCACAACACTATTGTGTATGAATTTAAAGAAGACAGTGTCTTGACTTTTTCCGGAAATTCTGAAATAGCTTACCCTTTTCCCGCTCAAAGTCGGTACTCAATTAGTTTTTTGATGACAGGTACGGTTACGAGTCCAGTCGATGTAATTGTTTCGACTGTAAAAATAAATGATACTTTATGGCTTCTGGAGGTCTCTTCTAAAGAGTTAGTTATTAGCAAGTATCCTTATCGTAATCCGACCCTTTATTTTATCAAGAAATAACCAAATACATTAAATCATGAGACCATTAAGAGAACAATAGCATTGGGATGTATCGGCTTCACTTCGTGGAGTTTATCTTGATCGTAGTCGAAGGGCTCGACATGACGGACATTATATTGGCAGGAAGAGCCTTTGAAACTTCAAGCCTGTCGAGCAGTCCCGAAGGAAATATATCCAGCGGAACAAAGCGGTTTTTATTGTCGGGACTCGGAATTTTCAATCCATTAACAAGTGTATAATTATTGCGTTTGTCCATCCCTCTGAGAAGGGCATATTGGCCATCGCCATTGCTGTTTCGTTCCTCTATAACGCCCGACATGCGCGATACACCTCGTACCCCGCCACCTCACACCATTCATAATAGCGACCGCAAAGATACAAAAAAATTCATAAATCATAAATTTTTCGTATCTTTGCAGAATATAATCATGTTTTATGAAAACTTTTAAATGGATTATCGGCTTTCTTTGTTTGAGTGCTTTTGGTTATGCGCAGGAATTGAACTGTGTTGTGCAAGTGAATGCATCACAAGTGCAAGGCACGGACAAAAAAGTATTTGAGACCTTGCAATCGTCTATGTTTGAATTTTTGAACGGACGCAGGTGGACTAATTTAAGTATTGCTCCACAGGAGCGTATTGAATGCAGTTTCACGCTTGTTGTGCAGAAGCGCGACATCAAATCCAATGAGATTTCGGGCAGTTTGAATGTGCAGATTCGGAGACCGGTTTACAATTCTACCTACAATTCTGTTTTACTGAATTTCATGGATAAAGATATTGCATTTAAATATGCGGAATATGACCAGTTGGATTACTCGGACGGCTCTATAAATGGCAATCTTCCAGCTATTTTGGCGTATTATGCGTATATGGCTTTGGGGTTATCGTTTGATTCGTTTGGGCGTGAAGCAGGACAAAGTTTTTTTGACAAAGCGATGGAATTGGTGATGCGTTGCCAAGATCTTCCGAGCAATGAGGCCACAGGCTGGAAAGCCTCTGTAACCAACCCGCAAAGCCGGTATTGGTTGGTCGAAAATATGACAAACGGGAACCTTAAAGGTATTCACGAAATTTACTATGTCTACTACCGCCAAGCGATGGACGAGATGTATAAAAATCCGGAGAATGCCCGACCAACAATTTTAACGGCTTTAGACAAATTGCAAAAGCTCAATAAACAAAAGTCTCAGTTGCTTTGCAAACAAACGTTTTTCGATGCTAAATCCGAAGAGTTGATTAATATTTTCAAAATGGGAACCATGGATGAAAAAAATAAATTCATCACGCTTATGACAGAGCTTGACCCGGCAGGGTTAAATAACTATCAGGAGATTATGAATTAATGCTGACTCATTTATCTATACAAAATTACGCTTTAATCAAGCAGCTTTCGATGGACTTCGACAGCGGTTTTTCTGTGATTACAGGTGAAACCGGCGCCGGAAAGTCTATTCTGTTAGGCGCTTTATCGCTGATTTTGGGTCAGCGAGCGGACACGCAAGTTTTGATGGATAAGGCGAATAAATGTGTGATTGAAGGAACGTTCGACATTCAACATTTGGATTTGAAATCCATTTTTGATGAAGAGAATTTGGATTATGAAAACCCGTTGATTTTACGTCGTGAGATTGCTGCAAACGGCAAATCGCGTGCATTTGCAAACGACACGCCGGTTAATTTGAATGTCTTGAAAACATTGGGCGAACATTTGGTTAATATCCATTCGCAACATGAAACCTTAACGCTCAACGAGTCCAATTTTCGATTGAATTTGGTGGATGCCTTACTTGACAAATCCAATCTTTTGGACGATTATGCCGACACGTATCGCAAATACAAACAAATTTCGGAGGAACTAAATCTTTTGATTGACGCAGATAACAAGCTAAAGGCCGATCAAGATTATTTTCAGTTTCTGTTTTCCGAATTGGAAGACTTGTGCCTAACTGATGGCGAACAAGAGATTATGGAGCAAGATTTGGAGTTGATGAATCATGCCGAAGAAATCAAATGCGGGCTTTTGCAAGCATCGGACATCCTGACAGGCAGTGAACAAAATGTGGTATCGGCTTTGCAAATGGTGGACGCTAATTTAAAGAAGTTGGCTAAGATGTCTGATCATTTGGAAGAATTGTCGAATCGAGTGCATTCATCAATTGTAGAACTCAAAGACATCAACAGTGAAATTGACACTATTGCCGACAATGTGCACTTCGACCAAGAAAAACAAGCGCTTTGGAGTGAACGTTTGGATAAGATTTACCACCTGCAAACCAAACATCACGTGAAAACAGTTGGCGAACTCATCCTAATTCAACAGGACTTATCGTCTAAGTTATTGGATATATCAACCAACTCCGACAAAATCGAAAACTTGCAAACGCTTTTGGCTGATTTGACCAACGACTTAACCCAAAAAGCAGAACGCCTTTCTGCGGCTCGAAAGAAATCAGCTCTGCATATCGAAGAGCAAGTTCGAAATACTTTGGCTCAGTTGAGTATGAAAGATTCACGCTTGGAATTGCAATTTTCGCAAACATCTGATTTTACAGAGTATGGGCGTGACCATATCAAATTCATGTTTAGCGCTAACTTAGGCTCGGATTTGCGTGAACTCTCAAAAGTTGCATCCGGAGGAGAATTGTCGCGATTGATGCTGGCCATAAAATCCGTTATCAATCAGCAAACGCTTTTGCCTACCATTATCTTTGACGAAATCGACACCGGCGTTTCGGGCGATATTGCCGGAAAAGTAGCCCGAATCATGCAAACGATGTCGACATCCATGCAAGTGATTGCTATCACACATCTCCCGCAAATGGCCGCAAAAGCCAAGACTCATTACCGGGTTTATAAACGTTTGGTTGACGGGCAAACCATTTCCGAAATCAAACCTTTGAACACCGACGAACATATTCATGCCATTGCTTCCATGATGAGCAATGAAACCGTAACAGATTCGGCTATTTGGGCCGCAAAATCTCTTATCTCAGACTCTAATTAAACCATGCAAACAGACGAATTATACGATAGCGAATTTAAAGATTTGATTAAGCGTTTTGAAACCGGATTATCCGAAAACGCTGGTTATTTCTTCGACACAGAAGATTTATTAGACCTTATTGATTATTATTTCAATGAAAATAATGTGAATATGGCTCGAAAAGCGTTGGATGTCGGCCTCACATTTAATCCGGAGAACACAGAGCTAAAACTGCGTGAAGCTCAATATTTAGCCAGTGAGAATGAACCTGAAAAAGCCATGGATTTGCTTGATAAATTAGAAGCCCTTGAGCCCAATAATCCGGAAATCTCATTTACAAAAGCAACGGTTTTCAGTTTCCAAAATAAAAGCGAACAAGCGATTTCCGAATTTAATAAGGCCATTTCCGATGGCGATGAGGATTTGGAAGATATTTATATGAATATTGCTTTTGAATACGAAAATCTCGGCAACTTTGACAAAGCCATCGAATACATGAAAAAAGTGCTCGAACTAAATCCCACGCACGAGTACGTGCCTGCCGATTTGAGCCTGTTTTTCGAGTGGGCTAATCGCACAGATGAAGGCATTGAATACATGAAACAGTTGCTCGATAGCGAGACTTTTGCCAAAGGGTTGTGGCTTGGTTTGGGGATGCTACATCGCTCAAAAAGCGAGTTTAATGAGGCTTTGCAATGTTTTGACTATGTGTTGGCAATTGACGAAAATGATTTGAACGGCTGGTTTCACAAGGCAACAACGTTTTTGTTCCTCGAAAATTACAACGAAGCCTTGGTTTGTTATAAGCATATTTTGAATGTTGCGCCTGACGAAGTGGCCACCTTGTTCAACATTGCAGAATGCTACGAACGCATGAAAGAACACGACAAAGCGCAAGACTATTTTCGTAAAGTATTGAACATTGAACCCGATTCGTCGCAAGCTGTCATTAGTTTAGCGATGAGTTATTTCAATCAGACTAACAAAACCAAAGCGTTTTCAGTTTTGGAAGAGGCATTGGAAAAACATCCCGATGCACCGGAACTTCACGCCGCATTAGGCGAATTATATTGCGAAAACAAGGATTTTGAACACGGCTTGCCACACGTATTCCGTGCGGTTGAAATAACCAAAGACCAACCCGAATTTATCGCCACCGTGTGCTACGCCATGATTGAAGCGGGACTGCACAACGAAGCGCTGAATTTTATCGAAAGCAAATTGGTGCAAAGCGACAATTATTCGCGCCTCATTCTCATCCGTGGCATTGTGAATCTCAAAACAAATCGCAAAGAGGCTGCGTTAAACGATTTACTAATTGCATTTTTGACCGATCCTACCAATATTTCATGGTTTAAAGATTATCATCCCGAACTGTTGGAATATCCCGAAATTAATCAGATTTTAGAAACCATAAATTAATGATAACACTATGAAACGTTCATTCTTAGATTACGCACTCATCACTCTAAAAGGTATTGCCATGGGCGGTGCCGACTTAATCCCTGGCATTTCCGGCGGCACGGTTGCTTTTATCACGGGCATTTACGAAGAATTTGTTGAGTCCATAAAAAGCTTTATTCCGGCTATCCAACAACTGTTTGGGAAGAAACCGTTCAAACAACGTTTTACAGATTTCTGGCGAACGGTTAACGGCAGTTTCTTTTTAGCGCTCCTTCCGGGGATATTTTTGGCGATGGTACTTTTGGCCAAATTCGTTAAGCTGATGCTTTCTGATTATAAAATCTTGACTTTCGCATTTTTCTTCGGTTTAATTTTGGCATCCATAGTGCTGCTGTACAAAAAGATTCCGAAATGGACATGGAGTTGCATTGGTTTTGCCCTTATTGGAGTTGTTTTAGGATTTCTATTACCGTTGCCGGAAGCGATGGGAAATGGCAGCAATATGGAAGTTTCGCTCGGTTATCTGTTTATCTGTTCATGTATTGCCATTTGCGCGTTTATCCTTCCGGGAATTTCGGGCAGTTTCGTGATGATGCTGATGGGCGCCTATCACACCTATCTTACAGCAATTGAAAAGTTGAATTTATTACACTTAGGCGTTATGGCTTCGGGATTTATTATCGGATTGGTGGCTTTTTCAAACGTGTTATCATGGTTGTTGAAAAAATATTACAACTGGACAGTAGCGTTGCTCACCGGTTTCATCGTTGGCTCGTTGCAAGTGATTTGGCCTTGGAAAGCGTCCACCGGATTCTACATGACGGCTGAGGGCGTGCCTTATCCAAGCCCTGTAAAAAATGTGCTTCCAAACGTTTTTGAATATAACGCAGAATCTTCGGCTATGATTACTCAAGCCATTATCGCTTGTGTGGTAGGGTTTGTTGTCGTTTTGAGCATTGAGTTTATCGCTAATCAAATCAGCAAAAGAAAATCATGAAAAAACCATTCGGCATCATCGGTTATCCGTTAACCATATCATGTTCGCAAGGCTATTTCAGGAAAAAGTTTGAGCAAGAGAACTTGGCCGACCATAGTTATGAACGGTTTCCATTAGCGGACATTTCTGAGTTTCCCGAACTTTTGAAAACGCATGATTTTTGCGGTCTGAATGTAACGTTTCCTTACAAAAAAGCCGTTATCCCCTATTTACACGGGCTGGACGAATCGGCTGCCGAGGCGGGCGCTGTCAACGTGATTAAATTTGAAAAAGACGGTCGATTGACCGGCCATAATTCCGATGTATATGGTTTTGAACAAAGTTTTTTGCCTTTGCTTAAACCGCATCACCGTTCTGCTCTAATTCTCGGCACAGGCGGCGCAGCTGCTGCCGTAGCATCCATTCTGCGAAAGCATAATATGCCGCATCAATTTGTATCCCGGCAGAAAACTGCCGAAGCTCTAACCTATCCGGATTTGCATCAAAACGGCTTTGGCGATGCCACTGTTTTAATCAACTGCACACCACTTGGCATGACACCCAACACGGACACGTGTGTCGATTTGCCTTACGAGAAAATCACCGCCCAATTTTTGTGTTTCGATTTGGTGTATTCGCCCGACGAAACTCTGTTTTTGCAACGCTCCAAAGCACAAGGCGCCGCCATCAAAAACGGTTTAGAGATGCTGGATTTGCAAGCTGTCCGCGCTTGGGAGATTTGGAAATGTTAATGCAGCTTTTTAACAATTTTTAACGACAACGGCAACACGATTTTTTAATACGCTATAATTTATATCGTACATTACGGTGTCCGACTTTCGGAAAGTTCCATGCAGGGCAACATGAAGGTATCCGAACATTCGGAAAGCCTTATGTATGACAACTTGTCAGTTTTCGCCATAGTCGAAAGCCTAAAACATGACAAAATGTCAGTTTTGCAAGTTTAATTGTTAATCCGGTAAGCAAAATTCAGAAATATGCTTTCGCGGAATTGGACTCGTCGGGATGCTGCGCCGGTTTCGGCGTTGACAAACATCATATCCGGGTCGTAAAGCACATCCATCAGGAGTTTGACGGTGAGATTGCGAGTTACCGTGATATTGAGCCCAAAGTTCCATTCCACCTTTACAAAAGGTTCATCCATATTCAAAATGTTGGCCGTTGTGGTTAGTTTAGAATCCAACGAAATGTTTTTGGTCAAGCGTTGTTTATTGGTCAACACGGCCATCGGCCCGAAACGCGACAAGGCATGAAGATTTGGCGAAATACCATAGAAATGCCCCAATGAGGTGTCTGAAACATAGGTCATGCTATACGCTATGGGCGTCAAGAACAAAGAGACGGTTTTGGGCTTGTTTTCATACTCCATACCGATGGAGTAGGTTAAATACATCGGCGAAAAAAATCGCGACACATACTCATTTTTTGCCGCATCTACGGATGCGTAACTTTTGGTTAGTTGTGTTTTGAAATCAAGCAATGTACTGTATTTCCAATGTGGAGAGGCGCTAAAACCATACATTGACGAAATTTGTATAAGGTCGGCATTTTTGTACCATGGCAAGTCGGCTTGCTGTTGAAGGCCATACCGCAACTCGAAATCTGTTTTCCAAGACGACAGCACATTGCGATACACGGCCGAACTTTTGTTTACCAGCAAAACGGAATACGAGGGCACGCCTCCTTGCGCCCAGTTTGAAAATCCGGTTTGGTTAAGTCCGATTGAAAACTCGCTGTTTAAAGCCCACAGTTTCACGTCGGGGTGAATAATCGAATATTCGACTTCGACGGTATCTATCGTTGTTATGAAATGCAGTGTGTCGAACGACAATACGGTGTGTTTTTGCAATTCAAACGCCGAATCGAATGTAACTAAACTGTCGAATGTTTTTTCAACATAAACGGTGGTTTCCGTAACTTTGTGAATACGGCTGATTTTTTTGCCAACGGTATCTTGGCTGTTTCCGGCCATTCCGCAAAACGGCAAAATGGCGAAAACCAATACTAATAACGTGTAATTTTTCTTCATGTTACTTTATTTTTAGTTCAGTACAAATCGGATAATGGTCCGAATATTTAAGTCGAATGGTTGTGAAGTTCTCGCAATACAAGCCTTCGGAAAAGAATACATAATCAATCCGGAAAGCCGGATACATCCCGCTGTACGTGGTGCCCAAACCCAAAGCCCGTTCGCAAAAACTATCCGACAGGTGTTCGGAAATTTGGTGGTAACAGTATGAAGTCGGCGTATCATTCATATCGCCGCAAACAATGGTTTGATAAGGCGAAGCAGCTATTAAACTGTTTAAAATCCGTGCTTGTTGGGAACGTTTCACATAGGCACGGTTCATCTTTTCAAGCAAGTTTTCCACACCGTCTTTGAGGCCTGAAACTTCGGTAGGAGCGGTTAACAAATCACGGTAAAACGCATCATCAGTTCTCTGAAAACCGATAGACTCCATGTGAAAATTGAAGATGCGAACGGTATCGTCATACGCCAAAACATCTATGAACTGTACTAAGTTTTTGGAATCTTCAAAGCGAATCAAGCTATCGCGAAGAATGGGAAATCTTGAAAATATCTTATTGCCAAAGGCTACTTGTTTGTTGTAGCGAGATTGTGATGCGTGGCGCAATCCGGCCGCTTGGGTTAATCGTTTAGAGGGTGCGCGCTCTTGCGAATGTTCTCTAAACTCTTGAAAGCACACAATATCGGGTGTTTCTCCAACAATAAAGTCCAATATTTCACGCTCGGTTTGTCCTTTCTGAGAATTGATTTTGCCGTAATAATCGAACAAATTCACATTGTACGACATCACTTTAATCTTTTGAGGGTTGGTATCAAACTCGGCGCTTTTAAACTTGGCCAAAGATTGCACATTCGACCAATTGAGCGCAATGACCAAGATTGGCAACAAGGCCATAAGTTTCAAATTAAACGCTAAAAAAACGGCAAAGAAAATGTTAATCAACAACACCAACGGAAACAACATCCCAAAATAGGCCAACCAAACAAATTTCTCAGGATTAACAAACGCCGCAGCAAACGCAAACAATAGTAAAACTGCGAAAAATACAGCCAATCCTTGAACGATACGCCACCCTATACTTGCTTTTTTCCCCATGAAATAATCACTTTTTTTTGTAAAGTTACGAAAAAAATTGTAATTTTGCAAACTATGGGAAAACGATCCAATGATATTAAGATTAAAAACAAGCGTGCCGAATTTGAGTACTTCTTTTTGGAAAAATACACGGCAGGCCTTGTTTTGCGAGGAACTGAAATCAAATCTATTCGCGAAGGAAAGGCCAATCTTTCCGATGCGTATTGCACTTTTTTCAACGGAGAACTGTTTGTGAAAAACATGCATATTGCCGAATACCGGTTTGGAACTTATCTCAATCATCAACCTAAATCCGATCGCAAATTATTGCTCTCGAAGAAAGAGCTCCGCAAACTCGAACTTCGCAGTAAAGACAAAGGTTTGACGATTATTCCGAGCCTTCTTTTTATTGACGAACGTGGATTTGCAAAACTCAATATCGCCTTGGCCAAAGGTAAAAAAGATTACGATAAGCGCGAAAGCATCAAAGAAAAAGATTTGCGCAGGGAATTGTCGCGGAAAGAGAGTGATTAATGAATGGCCGGAAAATTCAAATGCTGTTGATGCATCGCAGAAAGCACAGTAGCCTCATCAGTGCGCTGAACAATCAGCGCCACATTAGTATTCATCTTTTTCAAATCCTCTTCAAAATACACCCAAGTGCTCAACCATCGCATAGAGCAAGGCGCACAATTCGTAGAATCGATATAGCAAAAGATAGTATAATCATTATCCTGCATACAAGCATCCACATCCACACCGTTTTCGGTGTGGAAGAGTTGCACATCTCTTCCACACGAAAACAGCAATAGCACCATCAAAGGTATGATAATTCCTTTCATTCGTACAAATAATTAACATCATAAGCAGTTACTTCTTCAGCATCATTCTTGGTGTACAATATCTTGCGCACAGGGTCTAACGCAAAAACATACCCTTTTTCATACCCTTCTTCATTGATGCGAAGAACACGTACAAAATTGCCATCCCAATCAAATATTTGTATAGTTCCAAAGAATTGCTCATAAGAACCTTCTGCTACATATATGTAGCGATCATCGCATATTGAACCCCAATAATGTCTGTTTAAGCGTACGTCTAATGATATACTATTTAAATCTGGCGAATCTCTCATTTGTACAGATTTCATCTTGCCAGATTTAAAATCAAGTATGTCAACCCGTTTTAGAAAAGGCATCGCCAAAGCAAGTTTGGTTCTATCTGACTTCATTCCACAAGCAGTTGAAGTTAAATAAGAGTCAGGCCAAATATCTGTGCGATCGTCAGTCTCATAATTACTATAGAATGTATACTTATTTACAATTTTGCCAAGTTTATAGTTGAAAATATAATGGCTTGGCGCCGAATACTTGTTTTCAAAAATTTTTATTGTAGAAACATATGCCCACAATAAACTATCGTTGAGTACATAAAACGAACCAAATCCATAAGGGTTGGTGCTTTCGAATTTTAAGACGTCGAATTGCTTTACAATCTCACCTCGCATATTGAGCAGTTCTATACGGTTTCTCGCCTTATTGTTGATCCATAAACATGTTCCGTCAGAATGCTTTTCGAAAGTTCCATTGAATGGTTCAAAATGAGTATATTCATCAGGTCCTTCTCCTATTTTACATATTGCATTAACACGCTTTCCTGTTTCTGAATCATACAAATACAGCCAGCTGGCTTGATGTTTGTGTGACTGAAACACCAAAATCCCGTCATAGACATACATAGATCCTGTGTATTCACCTTCCAGCTTTACAGGATAACCCTTAAGTATATCCTCCTGATTTGGATAATCAACAATTTTAATATCACCATAAAATGCTACTCTGTCAGAAGTTGCACACGCCACTGCCAAAAACAGCATAGCTATGATTGAAAACTTAAATAATCTCATAATCTTTAGTGTTTTTCATACAAGCTATTTAATAGCATTTATCTATCCATGTGCCAGGTATTGATTCATAGTTGAGCCAGTGACATGGAGGAATTTCCATTCCATTTTTTGCTCCACAAATGGCCCGCGGATCAGGAGAACGCCAATTGGCGTTATAAGTTATATGGCAAGTAATAGTACTCTGCCCCGAAGTAGATCCGCCACCACTACCGCCGCCATAAATCCCATTACATCCTGAATTCTGCGGATAGTCGCAAACAAGCAAATGTGCATTAAAATGCAATCCTTCCGGACATTTTTGTCGAATAGGCACTCCATTGCTACACACAAAGAATGTGTCGCAAAACTCCGGATCAGGCAGAATAACAGTATAATCCAACGGATCCACCGCCGGACAATAGAGATAACCCGTTAACGTAGTCAAAGCAAAAGCAGCTATCGCCACCAATGCCAATCTTTTTAAATTTTTCATGATTCTAAATCTTTTAATTTTTAATTCGTAATTTTTAATTGCCTTAGTTCATCGTTCTTAGTTCTCAACTACCGAAACGATACAATCAGTTAGTGCCTTTGAC
>JAITVC010000033.1 GCA_031286005.1 Bacteroidales bacterium | reverse complement strand
ATTATTTACTATGGCCCTAATCATCAGCGAAAATCGATGTTTGTAAAAAGTCCGAGCGGCACGTGTATGCTCCGACATTATGCTTCAAACTACGAAGAAAGCCTGTTTGTGATTCCCGGATCTTCAGAAATTCGGATAGCAAAAGAATACATCCACTCGCCGTATGGTTTGGTTGCCATTCGCAACGATGGCGCACTCAACGCCGTGGCTACCGACCATCTCGGCAGCATCGTTGCCGAATACAACCCCAGAAAAAGCAAATACGAACACTTTGGCTACGATGCTTGGGGTCGTCGCTACCGCTATGAAAACAGCTCAAAAATTTATTTTGATACCATTTCTCCCTTAACCGTTAACCTTTCACCCGACCAAATCCTCGATTTTTTCACAAGAGGCTACACCGGCCACGAGCACCTTGATATGTTCGGCCTAATCAACATGAACGGCCGCATGTACGACCCTGTGCTTGGCCGAATGCTCTCGCCCGACCCCTACGTGCCGGATGGGACTTATTCGCAGGATTTTAATCGGTATTCTTATGCTAGGAATAATCCGTTGATGTATACTGATCCGACGGGGGAGCTTCCGCAATTTCTTACATCTTTGGCACTACAGTTTGCTGTACCTGTAATGACATTTATACCCAATTTTTTATTAAATTTGACTTCTGGAAATCCAAATCCTGGATTAGAAGCATGGAATACCACTCAAATGGTAATGAACATGCGAAAAGAAATGCAAGTACCCATCTATCAGGATGAGAACACTTCTGTTTCAATAAGGATGAATTATGGTTTATCGTTGAATGTTGCATACACTACGGAAGATGGTACTACTGTTGGAGCAGGAATTGGTGTTGGCATGGGCGGGCCTTTTGCGAATGCTGGTGTTTCGCAAGAGTTTGGCGATTTTAGTTTTGGCGGTGGTGTAGGCATCGGAGCAAACTATTGGGGATGGAATGGAAATGTTGCTGTTGGTGGTTATGGGTTAGGATATGGGCGGACATACTATGGTAGTGCGATAGGCCCTGATGGACTTTCAAACAAGCAAACAACAGGCACGGCTTCTATTTTTGGGCCTAATTGGTCTTTCCGTTTGGAAAATGATTTTCTTGCTAAAGATGGCGATCGCTGGCGAACGAATGCATGGGAGTTGAGTATCGGAGATTTAAGTTTGGGGTCGTCTATTTATACGAATGATCCAAAAGGAGAAGGCCTTGGAGTTAATTTGGAAGGTGAAAATTTACTAGGAAAATTGAATAAACATGGGAACGGAGCATGGAAAAATGGCCAAGTATATAGTTCTCCTCTTTGGATTGGTTATCGAAGCGGAAATTCTATATCGCGCATAGGTTATAGTAATCCGTGGGTGCAAGATAGAACTCAGAATGTAATTCATCGCCGTGGACTACCTGCTATGCGACAGAATTACTACAACAAATACGATCGTTTTGAATATGGTTGGAGTAGCTATTTTGGTTATTATAATCCTTTCTCATTTTATTAATATGAAAGCAAAGATACTGTTAATGATTTCTGCGTGTACTTTATCAGCATGTGCTTATTATCCTCGCATTCCTAAATCAGTAAAAAAATCATTCACTTACTGTTATGACAATAAGTACACGGGAATAGATACTTTAATAAACACTAATGGTTATTATAAAGAAATGATTCTAATCAAAAAATCGCCAACCATTGGAGGTTTTTTGAAAGATACATCAATTTATTATATTGATACTTCCTACAATCACTTCATGTTTTATAACAATGGAATGTTTGTTTATAACATACATAACGCTTATTATGATGACCGAAAGAAAACAGTAATAAAAAAAGATATCCTTTCGTTAATGAAGATTTTCTCGCAAAATAGCGAAGCGCCAGGAGCAAATTATTTTTATGGCAATAATTGGGGGCGTTATATTATTTGTGAGGATACAATAAAAGTTCAACAAATTCATAAAGGACAATCTCTAAATGACAGTTGGCATTTGAGTGAAAAATGGTATAAAATTATAGATAAAAATACAATTTTGTGTATAAATCTTATCAACTTACCGACCTCTTTTCATCCTCAATCAATAAAAAGGATACAATACCCTATAGTTTTTGTTCCCATTCCAGCAAAACCTAAACCAAATAAAAGTTGGATATTAAAAGAAAAGTGGTTTTGGTGTAATGAAGAAGATTGGAAAACACACGTAGAGAGTTTAGAGAAAAAATGAAATATAATGGATATTAACAATGAAACAGCTTATTACTTTTCTTTTCGCACTATTATTGTGTTTTGATAACATTCTAATTGCTCAAAATAGAGATAGCACAGGCCAATCTGAAAACTTTAGCTATCCGTTTTTTCGAGTAGCACTTGGTGGTGGGTTGAGTTACCGAACTGCGAATTATCCAAAAGATGCAACACTTGACCAAAAAGCATATATCGATCAATTAAGATCCGGACGGCATATTGATCTGAACTTTTCCTACTTCTTTTCGGAATGGGGCGGTTTAGGACTAAAACTTAATGTGAGTTTTGCGAATGCGGAAGCTAATCGTTATAAAGATAATATTCTAATTGGATTTATAGGTCCGTTTTTCAGTTACAGACTATTAGATAAGAAAAAGCAAAATTGTTTTTTGATTGATTGGGGATTGGGATATTTGGGCTATCATGATCGGGGTAGTATTCCAGATCAAGGCAGGCTTACATCGAGCAGTATTCTGATAACAGGCCAGACACTTGGTGTATTTATGAATCTCGGCTATGATATTTGGCTATCGGAGACAGTATCTTTGGGTTTTCAGTTGAGTATGATGAACGGTAAAATATCTAAATTTTCTGTGATTCCTTCCAGTCCTTTCAATCAACCTGTTCTACTTGAAGATGGAGAAGGTTTGGGGCGAATAGATTTATCTATTGGCTTACGGTTTTAATAGTTGGTTTGAACTTTAGGCTATTTAGTTGTCCGTTAGGCGCTTCGACTTTGTTCAACGAGAGGGTAGTATGGCGGGGGAATGCCTCGGCTTCGCTCGGCATGACGGGTGTTGAGGCGGGATGGGCAAAGGGTGGCGACTTTGTTGCCATCCTTGCAAATCAACATGGATGTGTTAGTTATTTTTTGGCATGGGATTTGTGAAAGAGGAATAATTATTGTAACTTTACAGTTGGAAATTAACATATCACAGGGAGTAAAAATATGGATCAAAACACTAGTCCGAAATTGCGTAATGCGCTTATTTATAGTCATGAAGAGGCGCAGCGTTTGCATAGCGAAAATGTTGATATTGAACATATCATTTTGGGTATTTTACGAGAGGGCACGGGAACTGCTGTTCGCATACTGACAGAATCGGGTGCCAATTTGGCAGAGATTAAGGAGCATTTGGAGGGTAAGGTGGCTAATCGTTCGGCTAATTCGGTGGCGCAGCAACAAAATGTGCCGTTGACCAAAGGGGCTGAACGCATTTTGAAGTTAATGTGTTTGGAAGCTAAGGCTATCAAGCAGGAAACAGTTGGAACAGAACATTTTGTATTGGCTGTTTTGCGGGATGATGCGCATCCGTTCAGCAGGTTGGTAAAGGGGGCAGGTTTGGATTATGGAAGTTTTAAATATGCGTTGCAAAATGCTGTTGCGGCTAAAACCGATCCTCGTGCCAGTTTTAGAGAAGATGCCGATCAACTTGATGCGCCGGATAGCAATATGTATAAGGCTGCATCGGGGACAACCAACAAGGCTTCGGAAATCAAATCGAAAACGCCGGTGCTGGATAATTTCGGTAGGGATTTGACCCGTTTTGCGGAGGAAGGCCGTCTTGACCCTGTTGTTGGCCGTCAGATGGAATTGGAACGTATTGCTCAAATTCTGAGTAGACGGAAGAAGAATAACCCTATTTTAATTGGCGAGCCGGGTGTAGGCAAATCTGCTATTGCCGAGGGGTTGGCGCTTCGCATTGTGCAACGGAAAGTGCCCAGAGTGCTGTTTGGAAAACGTTTGATAACGTTGGATGTGGCCTCATTAGTTGCAGGGACAAAATATCGCGGACAGTTTGAAGAACGCATGAAAGCTGTGTTGAACGAGTTGGAAAAAAATCCGGATATTATTGTATTTATCGACGAAATTCACACTATTGTTGGTGCAGGAAACGCTTCAGGGTCGTTGGATGCCTCAAACATGTTTAAACCTGCGCTGGCTCGTGGCGAAGTGCAATGCATTGGCGCTACAACGTTAGACGAATACCGCAACAATATTGAAAAAGACGGGGCCTTGGAACGTCGTTT
>JAITVC010000031.1 GCA_031286005.1 Bacteroidales bacterium | reverse complement strand
AAACGGATTTATTGGTTGCAGCTGCAAAAACAGGGCGTTGCGTGAATATTAAAAAAGGGCAGTTTCTTTCTCCGGATGCCATGAAATTTGCCGTAGACAAAGTACAGCAAGCCGGAAATCAAGATGTCATGCTTACAGAACGCGGTACAACATTTGGCTATCAGGATTTGGTGGTTGATTTTCGCAGTATCCCGATTATGCAGAAATGCAATGTACCCGTAATTATGGATATTACCCATTCGTTGCAACAGCCCAACCAAATGGGCGGCGTAACCGGCGGACAACCCGAAATGATTGAGACTATGGCCAAAGCAGCTATTGCCGTTGGTGCCGACGGCCTCTTTATCGAAACACATCCCAATCCCAAACAAGCCCTTTCGGACGGCGCTAACATGTTGGAATTGGATTTGCTCGAAGATCTTTTGGAAAAACTGATTAGAATAAGAAAAAGTCTTTAATATGAAACAATTTATTATTATCGCCACGCTGTTTGGCCTTTTAGTTTCGTGCCGAATGCCAGCATCCGGAGTTACAACTGCGAAAACTCCCTACGAAGTGATACCGATTGCCGGAAATTCGGTGGATACAATCAACTCCGTAGGCGCATTTTACGCTTTGCCTCGCCAACGGCTCAACATAGACGTTGTAGTAAGAAAGCAAGAATTTATCAAAGGGCCTTACGCCGAATTTGCTGAAAAACTATTGGGTATAAAAGTTTCCAAAGAAAATTACAGCATTTATAACATTGACCATGTATCTGTTTCACAAAAATCAGAAGTTGATCCCAAACAGATTTATTTTGTTCAGTTCAACGATTCTAAGTTGACTTTGCAGTATGAACATAATTTACTCATTAAGGGTGTAAATAAATCCGAAGAAGAAACTACCCAACACTATCGAAAAGATAGCCCTAAACAGGTTACTCTAGCATCCAACGATATGCGAAACGCTACGCCCTTGCATACATTTGGTTTAGTAGAACGGAATGACACGGTGGTTTCTATGGACACACAAGCCATTCAACGCTACGAAATTCGCACTATAAAAACCGAAAAAACACCACTGCAAAAAGCCGAAGAGATTGTGGCTAATATTAGCAAAGTTCGCGAAGATAGGAATAAACTATTAACAGGCTATCAAGAAGTTAATTATGAAGCTGCAGCGATTAAATATATGGCTGATGAATATAACCGCATGGAAGATGAGTACATTCGATTGTTTACCGGAACCACAAAAGTATCCTACGAAACAAGACAGTTCGATTTTTTACCCGAAAACAGAGACAGTTTGACCATTGAATTAGCCGAATTTTCACAAAACCACGGGCTTTCTCACGGAACGAGTTTGCCCAATAACAAAAAACTAGCCTTAGATATTATCCTTGACGACCAAATTTCTAATGCTATTCAAACGTTTTCGAGCCGAATGTACTTACCAAAAGCTGGGTTTTACTACACCATTCCCAATCTCGCATTAGTAAAAGTATTGCTTGACAACCAAGTTATTTTTTCCAAACAAATGCCGTTCAGTCAGTTTGGCAGCACACAAGCACTTGCACCAAGTCCGTTGCAATTGGAATTTTCGCCACAAACAGGAGAAATCAGCAACATTAAGGCAGATAGCTTTTAAAAGTTCCGTCTGAAAAAAATACAATAATTCGTTCAATATCCGAATGTAGATTTAAATCCCGCTTAGTTTCAAGTGGGATTTTTTCTTGCCCCGCTATGGGTTGCATCGGTTGAAATTCCTGCGTTTTTTGAGGCTCAACAGGCTTCGGAGGGGTTTGCCATTCTGCTCCTTCATTCCAGTCAAATTCACGTATTTTAGCCTCTGTTTGCAGGTTTTGAGGCTCCGGCAAAGAGGAGGGGATAGGCTGTTTAAGCATTTGACCTTTGCCTATTAAAAGCCATTCCGAACTGATTTCGGGAAAACGGACAAGGACTTTCGTCACAAAATCCAAACTTGGGTTGTTTCGTCGAGCCAAAATATGAGACATCGTCGGACGTTGAATTCCGATAGCATCTGCGAACTGGGTTGGGCTCAAATTTTGCGTTTTTAAAATAAGTTCAATTCGGTTGATCATAATTAACAAATATAAACAAATGATACAAAAGTAAACAATTACCATATTTACAAATGTAAAGTTACGGTTATTTACAAAAATAAACAAATGGTTTTATTTAAATTTATCAACAATCACTTTAATAAATACACTTAAATAGCGTATTATAACACATTTATAGTGTTTATAAGTATTCCATTTAAAATATTTAATAAAACGTGTGTTTCATTGAAGTATTACAAGAATTAATTCGTAAAAACACATGATTTTTAACATAAAAAAACTTAATGTGGGTTTGTTTTCTAACATATCCGTAGTTTACAAAACTAAACATTTATTTCTGTAAATAATTAACAATTCTGTCTGTATTTTTACTGTTTATTTTTGTAAATGCAAACTATGGTTTACAAAAATAATGCAAAATTTTAAAAAATTAAATCAGAAAAATAAAGGTTCGGGGACACGCTTTGGAAAAATCCAAGACTAAATTCAATCCCCAAAAAATCGCCCGTCAAATAGGCTATTTTCGTTTTCCAAAATGATAGGAAATATAAAAATTGGCAAAGAAAAAATTCTTCTCATGAAATGCCATCATAGGAACCGGAATAGGAAAAACATCAATCATCATTCCCACTTCAAGTGCACTAACCCGTTCTTGATACTTTCCAAAATCAAAATTAAGGCCAAATCTGCCGTAAATCCCCGGATAAGGACGAACATAGCGGCTAAACAATCCTCTAAACATTGGGCCTCCCCCATTAATCTCTTCTACATTCTTGTGTATCTCCGGGTCGTATTTTTCAACTTCCACACGAGGAGGTGCCGTTATACTATCTTGATAAAGAATACCCAAATACTGAGGAATGGCCACACCTAAAATTGCACCGGCAGAAATTGTATAATCCACCTGCAAGCCGCCCCAATAGGGTTTTTCGTTGAGGGTGCGTTGGGTGCCAAGTCCATAACGAAGCACATACAACTGATTGAGTGCTCCATACACATAACGTCGTGGATAGCCTTGCCAACTCATCCCTCGCTGCTTTTCGGCTTTAGGATGTTTATCTTTTAGAAATTCAAATTCTTGAAAATTATATTTGGATGTGGATCTGATATTGCCCAGCCGAAAGCCTGCACCAAACCCATTCGTGTGGATTTGACCAAATGCCGAATATTGCCGAAACATCTTCATTTCCGTATCGGCAATCAAATCTTCGGTTACTTCAACCTGCGCAAAAGCCGACCATGCTCGAAAGAGCAAAGCCGCTACATAGACGTATCGAAGCGTTTTGCGCATTGCTGATTAGTAAGGTAAACGTTCGTAACCATTGGACTTATAGCCATAGGCCGGACATCCAATCTGAGATTTCCTAACCGACGATTTGTTTTGTGATGCACATGATGATGCTAAAATACAGACAACAAGTACCAAACAAAAGATTTGAACAATTTTTTTCATGATTGTTAAAAAATATTTTAAGCAAAGTTACGAAAAATTTTGTAATTTTACAAAAAAATTCTCTTATGGCAGTTAATATAGAATCCTCTTGGCTCCCGATTTTAGGGCAGGAATTTGAGCAAAGCTACATGGCTTCGTTGCGAAACTTTTTACAAACCGAACAAAAGCATTCCATTACATTTCCTCCAAATAAATTTATTTTCAACGCATTTAACCTAACACCATTTCATGATGTGAAAGTGGTGATTTTAGGACAAGATCCGTATCATGGTCCGGGACAAGCACACGGTTTATGCTTTTCCGTGCCGGATGGTATCGCATTTCCACCATCGTTGCGCAATATTTTTCAGGAAATTTCAAATGATTTAAACACGGCTGTACCGGCTTCCGGAAATTTAGAACGCTGGGCCAAGCAAGGTGTTTTCTTACTGAATACAACTCTGACCGTTCGGGCGCATACTCCCCTATCCCACCAAAATCAAGGTTGGGAACGATTTACGGATGTCGTTATTCAGAAACTTTCCGATGATCGTGAGCATTTGGTGTTCATACTTTGGGGCAGTCATGCTCAATCCAAAGAACGTCTTATCGACACGTCTAAACACATGGTATTAAAGACTGTTCACCCTTCCCCACTATCTGCGCATCGTGGATTCTTCGGCTCTAAACATTTTTCAAAATGCAATGCTTATTTGACAGAATGCGGCATTACGCCGATTGTATGGTAATGGGTCTTGATGAAATAATTGGTTATTCGCATTTTTT
>JAITVC010000218.1 GCA_031286005.1 Bacteroidales bacterium | reverse complement strand
TCAAAGCGAAATACCTGCAACAGGCGCAAGCGTGTTCCGTACCGTTTTTAATCAAGGCGTTAGACCTCAACAACCAGTGTGATTTGAACTACAAAAATGCGAACAACAAGCGTCTTTCCATAGAAATTGCCTTGATGCAAATAGCCAGTTTTTTTTTGCCCGAAGTTGACGTAAAACCAGCCGATCCAACCCTTATTGCACCACCGACAACAGTTGCAACTCCTCCGGCACAACCTATAAAAACGGATACTGTCCCGATAGAAAGCCATAAACCCAACGAGAGCGAACCTCGTCCTATTGAGATTAGCGTTCCTCAAAATTCATCTCAACAACCGGTTAAATCCAAATCGACCATTTCGCTGAAATCCGCATTAGCCGAGTCGAGCAAGCCGGAAGTGAAAGAAATTAATTTGGTTGAAAGCGCCAAATCAATTACGACAGAAGATATGCAACATGCGTGGAAATCCTATTCCGAAATCCATAGCGATGATCCGGCATTTTTGAATGTTCTCAACACGTCGCAAGTCCGTTTGGATGGACAAACTATCGAAATTACGTTGGCCAGTCAAATACAAGAGGCATTTTTGGTAGAAAAGAAATCAGACGTGATGCAATATCTGCGAAAAGCGCTGAATAATGGTTCATTGCAGTTAAAAACAGCCGTTAGCGAAATGCAGGTGCAGAATGTTCTTTATACACCGGGCGAGAAATTTGCCAAATTATCCGAAAAGAATCCGGAATTAAAACGCCTGCGTGAAGTTTTAGATTTGGAAATACAATATTAACGCCTACGGCGTCTTTTCGGCGGATCCGGATTTTGAGCGAGAACATCGACTTTCAACACCCATCGTCCGTTGATCCAAACCAAAGCATCGTACACACCTCCTGCTGCAATATAGGCTTCCGGGTTATTGACCAATTCCGGATTTGGCGGTATCAAACGATCGAACACAATCATGTACGATTTAATTAGTTTTTCCTTCTGCTTTTGTCCGGGTTTGGGAGTTCCTACCGGTTCGCCGTAACTTTGATAATCATAGCGCAAAATCATTGAGCCTTTGCGAGAATATTCGAATATTCTGCGTTTGGATTTTTCTTTTTTCCAAGTGAATATATTGGCGCCGAACACGGGCTCTCCGTTGGCTTTGAACGTTAGAACTTCGATAACTTTGCGATTTGTGGTTTTGTCATTTCCGTTCCAACCCAGCAACGTGTAATACGTGCGGCTGTCTGTTTTGGTTTGGATTATTTCTGTGTAGTAGGCACCATACCAATGGTCTTTATCAAGCGTTGCATTCGGAAGATCGAAAATAGCATCACTATCATCGGTTAGTTGGATAATCTGATAAGTCTTTTTTTGAGCGTTATGAATGATCATTACAGCAAAAAATTCCATACCTTCCTCTTTTGGAACTATCCAGTTGAACATGCGGAAACGCTTATCTTTGGACATCAGTTTTTCACAAGGAAGATGTGCAAACGGATAATCGAAAGCTCCGTTTTCGGCCAATGTGGTTTTTAACAAATCTAAAAATTGCTCGTTGGCATTGTAGCGAATGTGTTGATTCTCGCCTTTGGATAGAGTTTCAAACAATTTTAGCATATCTGTTTCGGCTTTTGCAAAATCGAATGCTGACTGAGACATACCTAAACAGGCTGAAAACAGAAAACAGACAAAAAGTGAAATATTTTTCGTAACTTTGTTCATCATTTACAAAAATACACTTTTTTCATGACATATCAAAATAGATTATCAGCTTTTGTCAAATTAGGCCATTTTTTAAGAGAGCAATTGCAGACTCCAAATGCAGAATTTTCGGCAGTCATAACACAAGCAAACTGCGAGAATGCTTGGTTTACGGACGATAATATTAGTTTTGCCTTACAAGCCGTTGCTGATGATTTGAATGCGGAAAACTTATCCGAATGGCTGGCGCATTATCCGTTTCTGCATAACCAAACTTTATCCAAGACTGTGGCTGTTATTATGGCTGGAAACTTGCCGTTAGTAGGGTTTCGAGATTTCTTGTCTGTACTGGTTGCCGGGCATAAAATCATCTGTAAATTATCTTCAAAAGACACGGTTTTGTTACGATATTTATCCCAAAAATTGATTGATATTGAATCGGAATTTTTGCATTACATTCATTTTGAAGACCGCATCATCAAAGGATTTGATGCTATCATTGCGACCGGTGGACGGCAGGCTGTGGCGCATTTTCACGAGTATTTTTCCAAATATCCGCATCTCATTCGCGGGCATCGCACGAGTTGTGCGATTTTGGACGGCAGCGAAACTACGGATGAATTACACGGTTTATTTGAAGATATGTTTCGTTATTTTGGGTTAGGTTGTCGCAATGTAACAAAATTGTGGGTACCGAAGGAGTACGATTTTCAACCTCTGACAGATGTTTCGCAAAGTCAAACCGAATTGCAGGAAAGTTTGAAACAACATCATTTGTATCAAAGCAATTATCAATACCAACAAGTGGTTTCAGCGTTGAATGCACAAAAATCCATAAATACCGACCTGTTCACTTTGATGGAAAACTCCGCCTCAACACCGCCAATCTCGGTTGTTTATTACGACTATTATTCGGATTTGGCTGATGTTCGGCGTATTTTAGAAATGCAAAAAGAGCAATTGCAATGCATCGTTTCACACAGTGATATTCCTTTTGGGATTGCACAAAAAACAAAACTTATGGATTATGCCGATGGCATAGATACAATGTTGTTTTTGGGAAAATTTTGATATTCCAATTTTTTTTCATATCTTTGCAATCCTTTTTCGCCTCTTTAGCTCAGCTGGTAGAGCAATTCATTCGTAATGAATAGGTCGTTGGTTCAAGTCCGACAAGAGGCTCTCCCCAAACAAATCGCTCAAACGCATGGATACTGTATGTTTGAGCGATTTCCTTTTCCGTGATTTTATTCTCCTTCTTCATCATCCCCCTCTTCTTCGTCTCTATTCTCATAGTTGTCTTCCTCCGATTCTTCTTCCTCGTTCATCGCATTTCTTATGGCATTGGTTTTAAAAACGAAATCAGTTTTTTTGCGCATCGACGACAGGTCAAACTCGTAACTGCCGCTACCTTCCCCACCCTTCTTTTGTTTGCGTTTCGAGGCCTTGAGCATCAAAATAGCATCATTGAAATCTTCATCCGAAGAAATCACTTGCATCAAGCCATCGCTGTACGAGAAAAAATACCACTCCCTACGGCTGATCTCCACATACAAATTAATAGCATCGCCACGCCGACTTTTGATAATTTGCAAAGTGCCATTCACATATTTATTAATCTGATTTTCGCCAACCGTTGCAATACCCAACTTACCCATAGATACAAACGATCGTGATACGTTATCCCATTGCATTTTCACATCCGATAGCAAAATGGTTTGTTCTAATTCCGATGGTATCCGACGAAGGGCTCCATATGTTTCTATTTCTCGAAGAGCACGTTCTGCATCGCGTTGCGGTAACTCGGCATACACGTAATCCATGAACTTGTCAATACTTTGCTCTGCGCCATCGCCTTCGGCCTTTTCCAAACTCGCGGAAAATTGCTCCAACGCTTTCTCATCAAAGAAAAATTTCAAACCTATAACGCCGTCGAACAATGTGCTTGCATCACGGTAATTGTGATATAATGTTCCGAAATTTGCCAGTCCCACACGACCTAAATCCAGATTAAAATTCGGTGTTCCGTAGGCTTTAAGCGAACAGTCAGCCGTATTGTAAATCAATTGTTCGCTTTCAAGATTCGTTTCCTGTTCCAATGGCTGTATCACGTATGCTTTGCGAACAGAATCATAAAACAAGACACCGCTTTTGTTCATTACGATTTTATCCGTACTCTTGATAGCAGTAAGAAAGGCCGGAAAGAGATCGCCTTGATTCGTCAAGTAGAATCCGGAGCCAACACGCTTTCCGGTTTTTTCTTTGCTCAATTCCGTAATGGGAATTTCCACTTGTTTGGGATTGATGAATGTTGTAAAATTAAACCACGTGCGATTGTCCTCTTCTTCACAAATATGATTGATCATCGCTTGTCCTGAGAATTGCAGCAATGAATCATCGGCTCGCAATGTGATTTGTCCTGCAAAATTAAATGCCGGACTCATGGCAAAATTACTATCCGCATCTATTTTGGTCGTTCCCGTACTGATTCCATCACGATCGGGCGATATTTTTTCAAACCTTATCGGCTGTCTGTCGCCGATTACATCTTGATAATTGTAAATACCGCTTGCCGTGTATTTCGTACGTCCTTGAATAGTAACTTCCGCATCATGAATATCATGCCAACCATTTTCAACTGCAATCAAAAGATTAGCGTTGCCGAAAGATTTCATCACGGCATCTTTACCAATCAAGATATTACCTTGTTCGGGTTGCACTGCAATATCCGCCGTGTAAATAATGCGCACTTGTTGAAGTTCCAGTTCTGTGGTCTCCAAATTGTATTCCGCAACAGGCGAACGAAATCTCAATGAGTCTTGTCGTGCGTGTTGCGAAACAAAATCCGAGCCCGGCAAATCATCGCCAATCGCAACAAGTTCCCGCAAGGTCATCCTATTCAATTGCTCGTCGGTATACGATGACTTTTTCGAATTCTTCAACAGCACAAGATTCGTTTTCATATCCCATTCCAACTCGTTCATATAGCAGACATATTGATTGAAAGGAAACCCAACAAAATTATCCGGATGATTACTTTGCAGATAACCTTTCTGTTCATCAAAATTCACGCGAACGGAATAGTCTTTGGATTCAATAGCTGTGATTTTTCCATCTTTACTCTTGATTCCAAACTTCACTTGGTCGGATATTAATTCTCTGTTCTTGACCACAAATTTTTCGCTCTGCATTTCAGTGTTCGTCTTGAAAACCGCTCGGCCATTAGCAATCATACCGGTATCTGCCAATATCAGCTCTCCGTAGAAAACGATTTCGTCGTCGAATATGGAAAATCCATCAACGTTGTTGGTCGTAGAGAAAAAGTTTCGATACGGTCGCCAATGCAATTGTGCCAATTTTGCTGCCGCTGTCGGAAATTCCGCACCAATGCTCTGCGCCTCTACATCGAAGACCTGAATAATCGCATTCACTGAATCTGGCATAAAAATAAAGCGGTCTGAGAAATTGGTCGACGTTAGAAAATCCAATTTTCCGCTACCAATCAAACCATCGTTACTCAAATACAAAGTATCATAAAATTTACCTCGTCCTTGATAAACAGGCCATGCCGAATCCGGCGCAACCGTTTCAAATCCCAACGAAAAATCGGGCATAACTCTCAATTCTTTGAAAATGTCGGGAAACATTCCGGAAGACGTCAAATGTCCTTCAAACTTTAACTTATCGGTTTCAAAATTATTCAATCTTTCAAGTTTGAATGGATAAATAGTATAGAAAAATTTATCAAACGTATACACGCCATTCTGTATATCCGGCTTGTCATAACGCACATAAGAATCTTTATTGCTGGTAAAAATCGGATACTGGGGATAGTAGTCCTTTCCGGATTTATTCGCAACGCTATCAATGAGAATTTCTCCGGCCAATTGCTCTATAGCTGTTTCAATCGCTTTGAGCGAATAATTTCCATATATATCCGGCGTACCGTGTTTCACTGAAAATTCAAGAATTTCAACGGTATCCATTGCAATTTTGAACTGATCATAATCAAAATAACAACTTGATGCTATGAAATCAAATTTACCGCAATGCACGGTGCCTTTGAACGTAAAATCTCGATTTTTCTTAACAATAACGGATTGCCGATCGGGAATCACATAGACATTTTGCGCCGTACTCAAATCAATTTTCTCAACGCCGAATATGGATAAGTCCCGCGTTTTAATGTCCAATATCGCATTAGCGGTATCCGTCTGTTGCGAAACAATCCTCAGTATATCATAATCGGCACGTTTTGCAGAAGCCTGCAAAAAATGGAATAGCTTGTCTTGCAAAACTACCGTTTCGTTTTCCGCATCATAACGCAAGAATCCCATCGACGCCATACGCAGAAGCATCACTTTGGTTTGTGTAACGTCTTGTCTGAAATAGTCTGCAACAGATGATACAAGCAAGGTTTCCGTGCGAAATTCTTCCGACATTTTACGAAGCACAAACAACGGATTGTAGTCTATCTGCTCCATCAATACCTGTATATCCTGTGCGGAAAAAAATTGTTTTGACTCAAAAACTCCGATGCCCTCATGGTTAGGAATCTTCAACATCCTAAACTCCATTTGTGTCGAATCAATCTGCCAATAGATGGCTTCAACATACATATCCAGTTCGTGATAACTGTTGTGAATCGGATTTTTGAAAGCATTCATGGCCGGATGCAGAACCGATAACTCACGCCGTGTGTCGTCGTATCGAACTTCACAGGTCGAATGTAAAATTTCCCCATCATCGAGCGGAATACGAACTTCTGCCAAAGGCGTTGAAATCCGCTGGCGTCCGAAGATAAAATTCTTCGCCAAAACCGTCAGTATGATTTCATCGTTCTGTCGAAATTTCAATAATGCCGTTTCTTCTTTCTCTCCGCATTTAACACGGCTTCCCATTTGCATATACTGACCTTCAAAATCTACATTTGGAAAGAGATTGTCTATTTTCAAATTGCTTTCGTAAGAAACAAATCTTGGGTAGGATGCCTGCCCGACTTTGACGTTGGGCAACACCTTCTCTTCCATGCGCCCGAACATCGGTTTCTGAAAATAAATCTTATTAAAGAAATTTACCGAGTCCGCTTGGTAGCGCGATGTTTTGAGATTGATAACATACTCGTTGAGCTGAATAAACATTTCGTTCAAGTCGTAGCCTGCACGTGCAAAATCAACCAAACCGGTCTTACCTTCCCACAACGATTGCAAAGGGTAGAATGCACCTTGCGTTAAATGAACCTTTGTACTGTCGCGATTTGCATAACAGGTCAAATTCGTTTTCAAGAAGACAAAACGTGGTTTACTTTCATAAAATTCAAACAACCATTCGCCATCCACATACCATTTAGCCGACATGCTTTCGTAGATAAATCCCGTTTCAAACAGACGATTGGTGCTTTTCAGAAACGAATCGAAATCACGCATCTTCCGGTTTTCGGCCAGCATGGTCAAAGCCCGGACGTACTGATAAAAACTTGTTGCATATTGTCCGGATGTGTAAAAACTCACAGCCGACTTCAATACATTCTCAAATGTAGGAAACGGCCGCATATTGGCATTAAGAGCGGCACTACACATGTTCAGAAACGCCACCGTTTCTTCTCTCGACAGCGTGTTGAAGAATACCGAAAACTGACCAACTAATTCAATGGCCTTCTCTTTCTGCTTTTTTTCAGCGTTGCGATCCGATAAAAAATACTGTTTGCATTCCTCTAAAAATGTTGCGTCATCTCCCGAAAAGGTTTTGAATGTTTGCCCTTCTACCGGCACAAACAGGAACAAACAACAAACGATGAATGCAAACCGCTTCATGATTTCATAAACTTTGCAGCTATCCAATGATTTTTTTCGAGATGAGACACATAGCGCAGCCCATTGGCAACGCAAGATTCCGAAACAGCATCCAAATCGGATTTGTAAAAGCCGCTCAGCAAAATAATCCCACCGATCGGCATCGTTTCAACATACATCGCCATATCTCGAATCAAAATATTACGATTAATATTGGCAATAAAAACATCAAACCGCTTACCATTAAGATTTCCGGCATCGCCCAATTCCACTCCTATTTCCGGCGTATGATTGCGCGAGATATTCTCTTTGGTATTCTCAAAAGCCCACGTATCATTGTCGATAGCCTCGACATAATCCGCACCGAGTTTCTTGGCTAAAATCGCCAACACACCAGTACCGCAACCCATATCCATCACACGCTTCCCAACAACAGGCTCGGTTTTCAACCATTCAATCATCAGTGCTGTGGTTTCGTGATGCGCTGTGCCAAACGACATCTTCGGCTCAATGATTAAATCAAACCGCACATCCGGAACAGGCTCGTGAAACGGTGCGCGAATGGTGCAAAAATCGCCGAAACGCACCGGCTCATAGCTGCTTTCCCAAACGGCATTCCAATTCTGTTCTTCGATTTCCTTTAAAACAAAACCGTCAATGTTGGGTGTCTGCTGCAACAAGTCGTTAATAGCCGTTTCAACCACATTCTCGGTAGGGATATACGCCAACAATTCGTTCGGATTTTCCACAAAACTGTCGAAACCCAATTCGCCGAGTTGAGCGATAAGGATCTCGGTTTGCACCGGCTCTTGATGATGGGTGATGGCAAGTTCTGAATATTGCATCGTTAAAAAGAATTGGCTATAATCACGAAATCTTGGGCTACCAAAGACGCTCCGCCAATCAAACCGCCATCCACATCGGCTTGCGAAAACAGGTCATTTGCATTTTTGGCATTGCAACTTCCGCCATAAAGAATCGGCAATTTCTTTGCAATTTCTTTGCCGTATTTATCTTCAACGGTTTTGCGGATGAAGGCGTGCATCTCTTGGGCTTGTTCGGGCGTTGCGGTTTTGCCGGTGCCAATCGCCCAAACGGGTTCGTAGGCAATGATAATTTTAGCGAAATCCAACGGTTCCAAATGAAACAACGCATCCGAAACTTGTTTCTTCACAACATCGAAATGCGTGCCGCTCTCACGCTCGTCAAGCACTTCGCCACAGCAAACAATCGGCGTAATATCGTTTTCCAAGAGAATATTCGTTTTTTGCGCCACATCGGCATCGGTTTCGTGGTGATATTTGCGGCGTTCGGAGTGGCCGATAATGCAATACTCCACCTGCATACTGTTCAGCATCGAAGCCGAAATCTCACCGGTGTAAGCCCCATTTTCAAATCGGCTCACGTCTTGCGCACCAACCGATAGATGGCCGTTTTCCGAGAAATCAACCGCCATTTCCAAATACGGTGCGGGCGGACATACAATCACATCCACATTCGATGGCACCTTGCTGTCCAGCGCATCATACAATTCATTCAAAAGGTCTTCTGCCTCTGAAAATGTTTTGTTCATTTTCCAATTTCCGGCAACAATTTTTCGTCTCATAACTCTATGTTTTTTTGATTAATTCTGCAAAGATACAAAAAATTAGTGAATAGTGAATAGGGATTAATGAATAGCTAATCACTCATAATTATTCACTAATCACTATATCATTTCCCCACACAACGACGTCTGCAATAACTCCACAACTTTCGATTTCGGTGTAATTGACCCCAACAGAACCATCATTTTGGTTACGGCGGATTCGGTGGTCAAATCCTCGCCGCTGATTACGCCCGCTTTGAGCAGTTCCACGCTGGCGGCATATTTGCCCATTTCTACCTTGCCGGCTTTGCATTGCGTTACGTTTAGAACAATGAGGCCGCTGTCGATAGCTCGTTTCAACGCCGTTTTCAACCATGGCACCGATGGCGCATTGCCGCTGCCGTAAGTCTCTAAAATGAGGCCTTGCAAACCGTCGGTGGAGAGCACGCTCTCGACTATCTTTTGCGAAATGCCGGGATAAATCTTCAAAATCGCCACACGGTCGTCCAATTTCGTGTGCACTTGCAAACCGTGCGCTTCCGGCTGTTGCAATATCGCATGACGGTTATATTTGACATGAATCCCCACTTCGGCCAACGGCGGATAATTGCCGGAATAAAAGGCGTTGAAGTTTTCGGCATTCAGTTTAGTGGTGCGATTGCCGCGATACAAATTATTTTCAAAACAAATGCACACTTCGGGAACCAGCGCTTGGCCGTTTTCTTTATAACCGGCAATTTCGATGGCGTTAATCAGATTGTCTTTTCCATCGCTACGCAACACGCCAATCGGGAGTTGCGAGCCTGTGAGGATAACCGGTTTTTGCAAACCTTCGAGCATAAAACTCAGGGCCGAAGCGGTGTACGACATCGTGTCCGTGCCGTGCAACACCACAAAGCCATCGTAGTCGGCGTAGTTCTGTTCGATCACTTTCGCAATTTCCGACCAATATTCGGGACGCATATCCGACGAGTCGATGATTTCCGAAAAACTGTGTGTGCCAATATCCACATTGAGCTTGCGCAGGCTCGGCATTGTTTCGAGCAGCGATGTGAAATCGAACGGCGACCATGCGCCGGATTGCGGGTCTTGTACCATGCCGATGGTGCCGCCGGTATAGATTAAGAGGACTTTAGGGTTCATATCTTGTTTTTTCATTTTTCTGCAAAGATACGAAAAAGTTATGAGTTATACGTTATGAATGATGGTGGCGACAGAATATTTTCCTCCCCCACGCTCTCGATTCCCAAAAAATTTGTATCTTTGCCTCGAAAATGATGATATAACGAAAAAAACAGATGATTCTTACTCCAAACAAAATGCAGGGCATAAAAAGCAGATGTTTCTTATTTCACGCAAAGTGCAGGAGATAAAAAGCAAGCGCTTCTTATTCCACGCAAAATGCAGGGCGTAAAAAGCAGCTGTTTCTTATTCCAAGCAAAATGCAGGATATAAAAAGCAAGCGTTTCTTATTCCAAACAAAGTGCGGGACATAAAAAGCAGTAAAAGATAGCTCCATTTTGATTATTTATACTTAAAAACGATAAATTATGACTAAAAAAATTCAAATACTACGCTTCTCAGGTCTTCAAAACGGCGAACACCACTTATTCCACTCGCGTGTTTTGGAAATTCTTTCGCCGGAGG
>JAITVC010000065.1 GCA_031286005.1 Bacteroidales bacterium | reverse complement strand
CTTTGCGACATCTATCTAAAACTCACAAACAAATCATGAAAACACTTACATTTAAATTAGCTATGGCATCGGCGGTTTTGCTGATGCTGGCGGGAGTATTAAATTCCTGCAAAGAAGATGATTCGCAACAATCCAGTAGCTTATGTTCTAATATTAATTCTGTTGATATTAATCAAAGTTTGCCTATGATCAATCATTATTTAAGTGGTTTGCCTGAAATATTGGATGATACCAGAAAATTGCAGGCCTTAATAGGATGGCTGAAAGCCGATGCCTGTATTGTTGATGCTGAAATTTTATGTAATTCCTGCATCTATACAAATCCTCCAATGAGTGAAATTCTTCTTTCATTTAAAGAAAATGGGATATTAAAGCATTTTGTTTTTGATATTGCAATGACCAAGCCTCTCGTTGCATCCAATTATCATTTGCATTATACGGCCAATGATGTTTTTGTAAAAACAAAAAAAGATTTTACAATCCATAATGTTTTTAATTTTATAAATTCGCTCGACCACGAAGTAGAAAAGATTGAAGATGGGATATATGTGTCTTCAATGCCTTCAGATAGTTTGCAATATATATTAGATAAACTAAATGCCAAACCTTATACCAACGACGGCAATGCGTGGAAGGCTACTGGCTATTTGCATTATTCAACCAATCAAGTTACGATTTTTACGCATTTGTTTGATATGAAAAATGCATCTTATCAAGAAGATTGGGTTAAAACAATAAATGATTATCAATTGTCGGAAAACATGAACTATAATTACGGTGGATATATTATTCATTTTAAAGTTAATGAAGGCAAAGAAAAGCTATGGGAAGGCAAATTTAAAGAATATGATTTCGTTGAATGGGCAGAATTAAATTACTTCGGACATATTATATTGCATAATTCAGCACACCTCAACTTTGAACAGATAGCTCGGCCACAATTTGAGTATCAAAAACAGGTTCCACCTGTTCAATCAAAATCTGATAAATATTAACCTGAAAATATAATCATCATGAAAACACTTACCTTTAAATTAACTATGGTATCGGCGGTTTTGCTGATGCTGGCGGGAGTTACGCTTGCCTGCAAAGATGATACAGAAAAGAAAATTTATCCTATGTCTTTTGAAAAAGAGAGTCCTATTGATACTTTTTTCGAGCAATATTTATCTAACTCCAAATGCTTTTTTATTGAAGATAACGCTATTAAATACATGTTGATAAATAGTATGAATGGATTAAACAATCAAATGTTGTGTTCATTAGATACTATACCGGATATTGATTTTGATACAAAAACATTAATTATTGGTCAGCATCGGATGCCTCAAATATATTACGAGATCGTTGAACAGTACATTTTGGAAAAAGAAACTTTATTGGAACTCAATCTTATAGTGCGACGTTCAGAAGGAACTTATGAAGCTTTTAGCTCAATGCATTATTGGGGAATATATCCAAAATTGCCAAGCAAAGATATTTTTATAAACATTATAGAAAACTAAACTATGAAAAATTCCTTAAAAATCAATTCGGCGGATAATGTGGCGGTGGCTATTTTGCCGTTGAAAAAGGGCGATGTGGCTGAGGGCGTCACGTTGCTGGAAGACCTTGATGCGGGTCATAAATTTGCATTGGCCGCTATTGCCGAAAATGCTAATGTGATTAAATATGGCAATGCTATCGGCCATGCCACGCAAGCAATTCCGGCCGGTGCGTGGGTGCATACGCATAACCTTAAAACCAATTTGCATGATAATCTTGAATACGCCTATCAGCCCAATGGTAAGCCTTTGCAGGCGTTTGACAATGGCTTGACGTTCGACGGCTATTTGCGGCCTAACGGCGATGCGGGCATTCGCAATGAATTGTGGATTGTGCCTACTGTGGGCTGTGTGAACGGACAGGCACAAGCCATTGTCAATCGGGTGAAAGCGGAGTTGGATTGTTCGCACTTGGACGATGTTCGGGTGTGGGCGCACAACTATGGCTGTTCGCAACTTGGCGATGATCATCAGAACACGAAAAAAGCGTTGGTTGCATTGACCAAACATCCGAATGCCGCCGGTGTGTTGGTGTTGGGATTGGGTTGCGAAAACAACCAAATGGCTGACTTTGTTATGGCTTTGGGCAATTATGACCAATCTCGCATCAAAACGTTAATTGCCCAAGAGATGGAAGATGAAATTGCCACCGGGTTTGATTTAATGAAAGACCTTTGGCAACAATCGAAAGCCGACAAACGCCAACCGCTTCCGCTATCGAAGCTCAAAATAGGGTTGAAATGCGGTGGTAGCGACGGTTTTTCGGGAATTACGGCTAATCCGCTTGTAGGGTTGTTTTCAGACTGGTTGATTGCGCAGGGCGGAAGTACCATCTTGACGGAAGTGCCGGAAATGTTTGGTGCGGAAACGATTTTGATGAATCGGACTACCGATGCAACGATATTTGATAAAACCGTTCATCTTATCAACGATTTTAAAGATTATTTTAGAAAATACGACCAGCCGATTTATGAAAATCCTTCACCGGGCAATAAAAAGGGCGGCATTTCGACCCTCGAAGACAAATCGTTGGGCTGCACGCAAAAAGGCGGAAATGCGCAGGTGGTGGATGTTTTGAAATATACCGAACCTATAAAAATTCACGGCTTAAACTTGCTCAACTCTCCCGGAAACGACTTGGTTGCGGCATCGGCATTGGGTTTTTCGGGATGTCAGATGGTCTTATTTACCACAGGGCGTGGCACACCATTCGGCAGTTTTGTGCCTACAATGAAAATATCGACCAATAGTAAACTCTACAATTTCAAGAACAACTGGATTGATTTCAACGCAGGCTCTATTTTGGAAAACGAAACAATGAATGAGTGTTTGCAACGTTTTGTGAGCTACATGTTAGAGATTTGTTCGGGCAAGCATCTGAAACATGAAATTACCGGATTTAAAGAGATTGCGATTTTTAAAACGGGGGTTACTTTATAATTCTATTTAGGTTGCCAGCCTTCGCAGCCTTTTAATACGTTGGTAATGGTTAATTCTTCGGCTTGTTTGGGCGTGAGGTTAGATTGTTGCAAAGATACAAAAAAAAATGAAAAATGAAGAATAAAATTCGTACCTTTGC
>JAITVC010000013.1 GCA_031286005.1 Bacteroidales bacterium | reverse complement strand
TAATCTTACACGAGTCAAACGATATTTCAACCATATATTTGGAATCTGTCGTATTTTCTGTCAATGAATAACAACCCGCTCTTTGGCTTTCTGTGATAAACGATTTTCTATAAAAGTCTGAATAATTTTGTTCTAACGAACTCTGACCTAACTTTACTCCTAAATTTACTTCTGTATAGTTGTAAAAAATAAAAGGTAATATCTTCTGATTGATTTTGTATACAGACGTTGAAGAATCAAGAATAGAATTATCAAAACTCGCAAATGACACAGTTGCAGATTTATCACATTCGTTTATTTTGCTGTCGTGCAAATAATCTAAAGGAACTTGATATTTGTTCAAACTTTTCATCAACATTTTTGATTCTGAACAAGAAACCAAAAAAAATGGAATTAATAATAAACTTAGATATTTCATGCTTTTGTTATTTTAGTAATGGTACCTAACATATCTTATTCGTAATGCAATAATCTTTTTTTTAACTTTGTCATTTGGATACTTATCTAACACCGCTTGATAATCTTGTAAAAACTTCTTGAAATCTTTAACATTGTTACGTTTTGCCAATTCATAACTCAAATCAACAAATAACAAATCCTCAACAAACGTATAAGCGTTCTCGTCTATCTGTTTTAACGTAATTGCTGCTTCTTGATACTCGTTTTTTGAAATATAGTATAACGTTTTAGCTAAATAAAAATCCGATGTTTGCGATTGAATAGATGAAAGGTATTTCTTTAATTTTGAATATTTTTTTGATGTAATTAGTTCATAAGTTGTAGTTAGTATTATCGAATTTTCTAAACTCTCATCCAATAACGGAATAAAGTTTAAATCCATTTGTTCCAGATCCAATTGAGATAAATCTTGTTCCGACTTGACAAAATACTTCGTTTGCGTACAAGACATTAATCCAAAAATCAAGAATAATAAAACAGATGTTTTTTTCATTTTTACTTTTACATTTACTTAAATTATAGTTCCTTCACTTCGTTCAGGATGACACGAGTTTTCTATTTGTCAAACCCAGTACCCAGTACCCCGCACCCAGCCACCTCGCACCGCACGCACAGCGTGCCCGCACCTCTTACTTTATTTCATTTTCAAGTTTCACAAGTCCCCCCGGCCGAATCTGCAAAATCCCCGAAACAATCAAAGTATCCCCCGCACGAAGTCCTTTCGTTACTTGCACTTGACTTTCGGTGCGAACCCCTATTTCCAAATCGCGATATTCAGCAACACCGCCTTTATACACAAACGCTTTATGTCCGGATGCTTCCGATATTAACGCTTCCGAAGGAACCATGATAGCATTGTTGATAGGCGTCATCGAAAATTGAACATTACACGAAGAGCCCGGAAACAATGCGCCATCGGGATTAGGAGCCAATGCACGCATTTGAATGGTACGGGTAGCATCATCAATTTTAGGCTCGATGGCGTATACTTTAGCATGATACGTACGGTTGTCGCCGCTAATTTTAATCGTTACCTGACTATTATTTTTCACTACACCATAATATTTTTCGGGGATAGCGAAATTCAATTTGATAGGATTGTTGTTAATCAAGCTGGCTACCGTAATTTGCGGAGAGATATACTCGCCGATAGATACATTGCGCAAACCCACCGTTCCGTCAAACGGTGCACGGATTTCGGTGCGTTCAATTTCCGCCTTGATGAGGTCTGTTTCCGCTTTAAGAGAGTTCAACTCGGTAAGTGCCGTTTCATATTCTTCTTGACTGATAGCATCTTTTTCCAGCAATACTTTTTGGCGAGCTTCTTTATCTTCGGCCAATTTTTGTCGGTGGATGGCACGCTCATGTTGAGCCTGCAAATCTTTGTCGTTAATCTTCACCAAAAGAGTTCCGGCTTTTACACGTGTACCTTCGGTAAAATTGATTTCAGTAATTTTTCCACTGGCTTCACTACGCAAATCCGTTTCTTCGTTAGACAGCAAAAAGCCGATAGTCGAAATCGTTTCATCGAAATTCCGCGTTCGCAAAACCGAAAAATCTACGGCAATACTTCCACCTCGTGCGGCGGATTGAGTCGTTGGGGCGTTTAATGTACGTCTTTCTTCTGCACGTTGAGCACGCCAATCCTCAAGCCAAATGCGATCAACAACAAGGAACGCAGCAATAAAAGAAATGAGGATAATTAAAATTACGGATGGTCTTAGTTTCATAATGCAATTTATTTTATTTTAATTTTTATTTTATTATTTTTCACTTTTAATTCTTAATTCTCAATTCTCAATTCCATTTGTGCAATCTCATCCCTAAACCTTGCCGCCTCCACAAAGTTCAACTCCTTCACAGCCGCTTCCATTTGCTTCCTGCTGTTTTGAATAGCCTTTTGCAACTGCTCTTTCGTCATGTATTGCACCACAGGATCGGCAGCAATACCCAATTCAACATCTTCCACATAGTAGTTATTAGTTGCTTGTTTCGCTTTCGCCAAACTGGAATCAAGCGATTTAACAATTTGTGTAGGAGTGATGTTATTCTCAATGTTGTAAGCAATCTGTTTCTCACGGCGGCGGCTGGTCTCATCAAGCGTTTGCTGCATCGACTTAGTGATTTTGTCGGCATACATAATCACCAAACTATCCACATTCCGTGCAGCACGTCCCGCCGTTTGCGTAAGCGAACGAGCGCTACGTAAAAAACCTTCCTTATCCGCATCCAAAATAGCCACCAACGCCACTTCCGGCAAATCCAATCCCTCTCTCAATAAGTTCACTCCAACCAACACATCAAACGCCCCCGCACGCAAATCTTGCAAAATCTCCACACGCTCCAAAGTCTCCACATCCGAGTGAATATAACGGGTCTTAACACCCACATTAAGCAAATATTTGGTCAACTCCTCCGCTTGCCGTTTAGTAAGCGTGGTAACAAGCGTTCGTGCCCCTTTGGCAGTTACTTTCTCTATTTCATCCAAAAGATCATCCACTTGGTTTTGACTTGGCCGCACTTCAATAACCGGATCCAACAAACCCGTTGGCCGGATAAGTTGTTCCACAACAACACCGCCGGTTTCATTCAATTCATAATCCGCAGGCGTTGCACTAACATAAACCGTTTGATTGATTAAACTCTCAAATTCATCGTATTTCAACGGACGGTTGTCAATTGCCGCAGGCAGTCGAAAACCGTATTCTACAAGGTTTATCTTGCGACTCCGGTCGCCGCCGTACATAGCTCGAATTTGCGAAACTGTCACATGGCTTTCATCAATCACCAACAAGAAATCCTTCGGAAAATAATCCAACAAACAGAACGGACGAGAGCCCGCCGTACGACCGTCCAAATAACGGGAATAATTCTCAATACCGCTGCAATAACCCAACTCCTTCATCATCTCAAGATCGTAAGTTACCCGGTCTTCAAGACGCTTGGCCTCTAAGGACTTGCCTATTTCTTTAAAGAATTCGATTTGCTTGCCCAAATCCAATTGAATAGCCTTAATCGCCTCTTGCATGCGTGCAGCGTCAGTAGCAAATAGCGTGGCAGGGAAGATAGTAATTTGGTCTTTCGTTTCAATACGTTGTCCGTTGTCGGGATAAATCGTTTCGAGAGATTCAATTTCATCATCAAAGAAAATCACACGATACGCATAGTCGGCATAGGCCGGATACACATCCAGCGTGTCCCCCTTCACCCGAAAATTACCACGCTTAAATTCCAATTCATGACGAGAATACAAAGCCGTTACCAAAGCGTGCATCACTTGTTTCATCGACAACCGTTGCCCCCTTTCCAATGTAATCACATTCGATGCAAAATCCTGCGGATTGCCCATACCATAGATACACGAAACAGACGAAACCACAATCACATCACGCCTTCCCGAAAGCAAAGTAGACGTCGCATGCATGCGAAGTTTCTCAATTTCATCGTTAATATCCAAATCCTTCTCAATATACGTGTTAGTACTCGGCAAGTAGGCTTCCGGCTGATAATAGTCGTAGTAAGAAACAAAATATTCCACTGCGTTGTCGGGAAAAAACTGCTTAAACTCATTATAAAGCTGAGCAGCCAGCGTCTTGTTATGACTCAAAACTAATGTAGGCCGGTCGGTTTGCGCAATCACATTCGCAATCGTAAAAGTTTTCCCCGAGCCGGTAACACCAAGCAAAACCTGAGCCTTATCCCCACGTTCCACCCCCGCAACCAGTTCTTTAATAGCTTCCGGTTGATCGCCTGTAGGCTTAAATTGCGATGTGAGATTAAACGCCATGACCGACAAAGATACAAAAAAAAAATGAAATATAAAAGCATTTTTTTTACTGAAAATTCGTAAT